>JAHEXN010000154.1 GCA_023252095.1 Actinomycetes bacterium
CAGCTGTAGCCACGCTGCTGGGCGACGATCGCCAGGCCGACGCCGGTGTTGCCGGAGGTGGGCTCGATGATCGTGCCGCCGGGCTGGAGGGCGCCGGACGCCTCGGCCGCGTCGATCATCTTGACCGCGATGCGGTCCTTGGCGCTTCCCCCGGGGTTGAGGTACTCGACCTTCGCGGCCAGCAGGCCCGCCTGGGGGCCCACGACGCGGTTCAGCCGCACCAGGGGGGTGTTGCCGATGAGGTCGACGACGGTGTTGGCGATGCGCATGTCTCCATCATGCCCCCGACGGCGCTACGACCCGGCGGCGGTCGTCTGTCGCGAACCGAGGTTCGGTGCCAGCAGCACGTAGGCCACCTGGACGAGCGCCACGACGGTCACGCTGACCACGAGACCGACGATGCCGACCTGCAGCACGACCGCCGCGACGACGAGCGAGGTGACGGCGATCCAGACCGACGTGACGATGCCGTGGGCATGGCGCGCCAGCGCGTCCCAGACCAGGAGGTTGACGATCGACAGCAGGGAGCCGGCGAGGACGAACATCCACAGGCGGTCGGCGATCTCGGCGTACTGGTCGCCGCCGACCGCCACGAGGGCGAGCCGGGGGAGCAGGGCGGTCGCGACGGTCGCGAGCAGGCCGAGGCCCGCGACCCCGAGCACCGCCAGGTGCCGCGACCGTGAGGTCTCGTCACGGGCCAGGAGGGGGAAGAACACGATCGTGACGAACTGCGGCAGGAAGACCGCGGCCTTCGACAGGATCAGGCCCGCGCTGTACAGGCCGGAGTCGTGCGGGCTCAGCAGGAACCGGGCCAGGAGGGCGTCGGCGTTGCTGAGTGCGTAGTAGGCGAGCAGGGCGTGCGAGCCCAAGAGCGCCTCGCGGACGAAGGGGCGCCGGCTGGTGCCGTGTGCGTCGGCGGCGCGTCCGCGCAGCTGGGGCAGGCCGGCGAGGACGGGCGCCCACGACCCCACAGCCAGTCCGAGGAGGCACGCCGTGACCGACGGGTCGATGGCCATCGCCACGCCGCCGCACAGGAGACGACCGAAGCCGTTCGCCAGGTAGATCGCCGCGAGCGCCCGCCATCGTTCGGCGCCCTGGGCGACGCCGGCCATCGCGCCCATCATGGTCAGCGGCACGAGCGTCGCCCCGGTGAGCAACGCCGGCCAGATCGACCCCAGGTCGAGCGGGCCGACGAGGGCGACCGTGATGGCGGCGGCCACCAGACCGGTGCCGAGCGATATCGCGATCGAGACCCGGGCCACGGTGCCGATCGTGGTCTCGCGGTCATCCGGTGCGACCGCGATCCGGCGTGCGGTGACCGCCTGGAGCGTGAGTGCCGCGACGGTGCCGATCTGGATGATGCCGAGCAGGGCCGTGACCGCGCCGAGGTCGCGAGGCAGCAGCAGGCGGGCGGCCACGATCGTCATGCCATAGGCGGCCGCGTTGGCGCCGATCATGCCGGCGGCCACGAGGGTGCTCCCCGACAAGAGTCCTCCGGCACGCTTCACGCGCCCACGATAGGTGACCTCGGTCTAGGGTGAGCGCCGTGATGCAGCGCTGGCGCGACCTCCTCGTGGTGCAGTGGTCGGTGCTGCTGGCGCTGGTCGTGGCGTTGCCGTGGCGGGGGCCCGGGTTCCTGCTGTCGTACGACATGGTCTGGATCCCTTCCTGGACACTGGACCGGCACGACTTCTGGGGCATCGGCACCGCGGTGCCGCGAGCCGTGCCGTCGGACGGCGTCATTGCGGCCCTGTCGCAGGTCGTCGACCCGGTCGTGCTCCAACGAGTCCTGTTGGTCGGCGCGATCGCGCTCGGCGGAGTCGGCGCGGCGCGCCTGGTCGACCACCTGGGTCTGGGGGTGCGCCTCGTCGCCGCGACCTACGCGCTCTGGAACCCGTTCGTGGCGGAGCGCCTCGTCCTGGGCCAGTGGCCGGTCGTCATCGCGCTCGCGTGCCTGCCGTGGATCGTCGTCGCGGTGCGTGACCCGCGGAACGTCCGTGGTGTCGTGCTGACCCTTGCGCTCGCGGGCACTGCTCTCTCGGTCGCGACGGGCCTGATGGGGCTGCTGGTGGCGCTCGTCGCTGGCTGGCGATCGGGGGTGCTGCGGATCGTGGTGCTGGGCCTCGCGCTGAACGCCCCGTGGATCGTCGCGACCTTCGCCCGTCTCGCGCCGGTCGACAGCGATCCCGGGGGAGTCCGGGCGTTCGCCGCGCAGGCCGAGGGTCCGCTCGGACACGTCGGCGCCCTGGCCTCGCTGGGGGGTGTGTGGAACACCGAGGTCGTCCCGACGTCACGGACGACGGCCGTCACGGCCGTGCTCGTCGTGGTCCTTCTCCTGGTGGTGGCGACGGGTGTCGTGCGCTGGGCGCGTGGCGACCGGCGGCTCCTCGGTCCGCTCGCGACGCTTGCCGTGATCGGTCACGCGCTGGCGGCCTGGGGGTGGCTCGCGCCGGGTTCGCTGGAGGACCTCGTCGCGTGGCAGGGCTCCGCCGGCGTCCTGCGGGACGGCACGCGCTACCTCGCGCTCGCGGTCCCGTTCCATGCCGTGGCCCTCGCGCACGGCGCCAGGTTCCTGGGAGGACGCGTCGCAGCGCTCGTGTCCGACCGCCGCTGGGCCACCGTGGGTGTCGCCGCGGTGCTGGCACTTCCCTTGGCCGCGCTGCCCGATCTTGCGAACGGTGTGGGTGAGCGGCTGACCCCGGTGGAGTACCCCGAGGACTGGGCGGCCACGGCGACCCTCGTCGCGGCGAGCGACGTGAAGGGCGACGTGTTGTCGCTCCCGTTCCAGCCCTACCGGGCTCCCTCGTGGAACGAGGACCGCACCGTGATCGACCCGGCCGCACGCTTCTTCGACCGCGAGACGGTCGTGAACGATGCACTCACGGTCTCCGGGGCGACGCTGGCGGGGGAGGACTCACGAGCCCGCGACGTCGCAGCCGTCCTGTCCGATCCCGCGGGTGCCCCGGCTGGCCTCGCCACGCTGGGGATCGGGCTCGTCGTCGTCGACGTCGAGGCGCAGGGGGACACGCCGCTCCCGGCGGCGCTCACGGGGGCGCGCGAGCTCGGACCGGCCGACTCGGACCTGCGGCTCCTGGCGATCGACGGGGCTCGAACGATCACGCCCACGGAGGAGGCCGAGGTCGCCGTCACGGCCGCGTGGGTCGTCGCCGCGCTGACCGTTGGTGTGGCCCTGCTGCTCGCGGCGGCCCGAGGAGTCGGTCGGCTGCGCGGTCTCGCCGCGACGGGCCGCCGCGCGTCCGGAGGATGACCTTTCGACTGGTATCGTGACCCAGGTCATAGAGAGGGAGAAAACGTGACACTTCAGAAGCGTTCAGTCGCCATCGCCGCCTTCGCCATCGGCCTGCTCTTCGCAGGTGCGACGGCCTACGGCGTCGGCCAGTCCGTGCAGACCACGACCCCGTCGGGTTCGGGGTCGGGACCCAACTCGGTCGACACGGTCGAGACCGTCAACTACGGGTCGAACTGACCCAGCCGGGTCTGCTTGAGGGAGCAGACCCGGACTCACCCCGCGTGATCTTCGACCGGCACGGCATCGCCCATCGGGGCGGTCCGGGCCGGTTTGAAGCGTCGGGAGACGACCCAGGAGCTGCGTGAGACACGCAGCGCCAGGGCCACGACGCCCCGTTCGACGACCCTGGCCACGGGCCCGGCGTCGCCGGCGAACGCCTGGTGTCGGTAGAAGAACATCGTGACCCGCTTGCGCAGTCCGTCCGGCGCTGTCGGGTACGGCGCCAACCCCTCGTGCTCGCGGGCCTCGAGCAGGTCGGTGAGCTCGGCCCACCACGTGTCCTCGTCGGGGGAGTGGAAGTAGTTGTCAGCCCGCCAGGCCGGGTCCGGGTGGTGGAATCGTGCCGCGACGAGCTCGTCGGAGTCGTGCAGCAGGCCGCTGTCCTCGAACACGAGGTTGATCTGACGCGCCTCGACCCCGAAGTCGGTCAGCGCGATGACGGGCACACCGCTCGCGACGGCCTCGAGCAGGGCCGTCGAGCTGACCGTCACGAGCCCCACGGCGCGGCTCAGATGCGCAGCCATGGGTCCGGACTCGACCACCAGGTTCGACGGAACGTCGACCTCCCGGAGCAGCTCGGGATACGGGTGCTGGTCGGCGTGGGTCTGTGGCTCGTCGGTCGTGCCCCGCACCTTGACGACGACCTCGAGATCCGGGTTCGCGCGGGCCGTGCGCACGAGCACCTCGACCATGCGCATCCGCTCCTCGCGTGACTCCGGCACCAGCGCCTGCGCGGCGAACACGATCCGGTCTCGTGTCGCGTGGCCAGGGTCGATCGGCTCGGCCTGCTCCGGAAGGAACGGGAGCCGTGCCAGGGCGTAGCGGTGCGGGATCGCGAGCGACCGGCTCGCCTCGGTGAAGGCCCGGACCTCGCGGTGGCTGTGCAGGACGAAGAGGTCGACCGAGCGGCGGAAACCCAGTCCGTAGGGCAGCACGGGCAGCGCGATGCCGGGGAGTCCGCTGACCAGCACGGGGCGGTCGGGACGGTTGGCGACCGCGAGCTCGATCACGGTCTGCACGGCGAGCCCTCGTGCCGCGGTGACGAGCACGTCCGGACGCCACTCCTGGAGGATCGTGCGGACGTCGTCCAGCCCGACCCGCTCGACCGAGCGTGCGTCGATCACGGTGCCGGCGACCGCCTCGGCCACCTGACGTGGTGAGGGCTCGGCCGACCCATTGGCCACGGCGAAGCGCACGTGCCACGAGGGCGGCACCCGACCTGCGAGTGCCGCCCCCCACTTGACGTACGAGTCGGAGTCGGTGAGCACCAGGACCCGCCGGGCCTGGGCGCCGTGCCCGGGGCGGCGGGGTCCTGGTGACATCAGGCCGTGGGCGTGGGCGCCGGCTCGCGACGCAGACGCTTCATGGGCGCCTCCTCGCCGGGCATGATGCGCTTGACGCCGTCGCCGAAGGCCATCTCGAGGATGCGGATGTCGCGCACGAGGCTCATGAAGCCGTGCGGCTCCAGGCTGGCGGCCTGGTCGGAGCCCCACATCGTGCGGTCGAGCGTGATGTGGCGCTCGACCGTGCAGGCCCCCATCGCCACGGCGGCGAGCGAGATCTGCAGGCCGGGCTCGTGACCCGAGTAGCCCACCGGGACGCCGTAGCGCTGCTGCAGCGTGTGGATCATGCGGAGGTTGGCCTCCTGTGCGGGCAGCGGGTAGGTCGACGTCGCGTGCATCAGCACGAGGCGGTCGGTCGACAGGACCTCGACGGCCCGGTCGATCTGCTCGAGCGTGCTCATGCCGGTCGACAGGATGATCGGCTTGCCCGTCGCGGCGAGCGCCTGGAGCAGCTCGATGTCGGTGACCGACGCCGAGGCGACCTTGTGGGTCACGGCGCCGAGGTCCTCGAGGAAGTCGACCGAGGGCACGTCCCACGGCGACGCGAACCACTCGACGCCCTTGCTGTGCGCGTACTCGGCGATCTCGAGGTACTGGTCCTTCTCGAACTCGACCTTGTAGCGGTAGTCGAGGTAGGTCATCTGACCCCAGGGCGTGTCGCGGATCGTGTCGCGCATCGCCGGTGGGGTGGAGATCTCGGGCGTGCGCTTCTGGAACTTGACCGCCTGGGCGCCCGCGAGCGCCGCGACGTCGATCAGCTTCTTGGCGACCTCGAGGTCACCGTTGTGGTTGATGCCGATCTCGCCGATGACGTAGGTGGGGCGCTTGGGTCCGACGATCTCGTCGCCGATCTGCTGCCATTCAGCCATGGTCTCGTCCCTCTCGATGGTGTGACGTGGTCCCCGCGAGCACGCGATCAGCGAGCTCGCGGACGACTCCGTCGCCGCCATGGCGTCGGAGCACGATGTGGGCCGCGTGGAGCGCGGCGGGATGGGCGTCGGCGACCGCGACCGGGAAGCCCACGAGGCGCAGGCAGCCGATGTCGTTGACGTCGTTGCCCAGGTAGGCGATGTCGGTCAGGGCGATGCCGCGCTTCGCGGCCCAGGCGCGCAGCGCGGTCGGCTTGTCGTCGCAGCCGTGGATGACCTCGACACCGAGCTTGGCCGCGCGTGCCGCGACGACGCCGTTGGTCTCGGTCGAGAGGATCAGCATCTCGATGCCGGCCTTCTTGAGCATCGAGACGCCCATGCCGTCGGACCGGTTGACCGTGACCGACTCGACCCCGTTCTCGTCGACCGTGACGCGGTCGCTCGTGTGCACGCCGTCGAAGTCGGTCACGACCGCCTTGACGCGCAAGGGGGTGGGCCGGCTGGCCTCGCGGTGGGCGAGGGCGAGCTCGGCGAGGGAGAAGTCGTCGGTCGTGTCGATCTCGAGGGCGTCGGCGGGCTCGACCTCGACCATCTCGAGACGTCCGAAGAAGCGGTGGCCGTGCTCGAGGAAGCCGCGGGTCCGCATCGCGTAGAACGCGCCCGTCTCGACGAACTCGGCCGGGCGGTCCTGGCGGCGCAGGCGCATCGACGAGTCGTGGTTGATCCCGACGGGTCCGTCAGGTCCCGTGGTCCACAGGTGCGCGTGGCTCGCCGCGACGCTGAACGCGACGTCGGCGACGTCGTCGTGCACCAGCGAGATGGCGCGGTCGACGTCGGCCGGCTCGATGAACGGGCTCGTCGCCTGCACGAAGACCGTGACCTCGGGGACCGATCCATAGCTGCCGAGCTCGTCGAGGACGTGCCTCAGCGCCGACTCGGACGTGGCGGAGTCGCCGGCCAGCCGGCGGGGACGGTCGATCACGAGGGCGCCGTAGCCGCGGGCGGCGTCGGCGATCTCCTCGTCCTCCGTCGAGACGATCACGGCATTGATGCTCCGCACCTCGCGCAGGGTGCGGACCGCGCGACCGATCAGCGGCTCGCCGCCGAGCTCGCGCAGGTTCTTGCGGGGGACGCCCTTCGACCCGCCGCGGGCGGGGATCACGGCGACCACGCCGCGTGCCGTCGGCACGGGCGTCGCCGGTTCCGGCGCAGGGGCCACATGGGTCATGTGGCGGACGCTAGGCAGCGCCGACGTCCGGGCGGTGAACGACACGACAACCCGCGGCCAACGGGCCCATGGACTCCGTAAATCCCTGCAAGCGCGGGCGGATCGGCGAGGTCGGCGGCGTGTCGACCGGCGTTGGTCGAACGTTCGGTGAACGGTGTGCGGCGGCGCGGCGACTCCGGACGATCCGGCCGTAGCGTGGGTCGGATGAGGCCCCCGCGCGCGCTGCTGATCGCCGCCTACGACTCCCAGCTCAAGTGGTGCTCACCGCTGCGTACCGAGCTGGCGGAGCGTGGGTTCGTCTGCGAGGCGGTCGCCCCGTCCGACCTCAAGTCGGCCCTCTCGGAGTCCCAGATCGCCGATGCCGGGTTCGACCGCGTCGATCTTCGCCCCTGGGACCGCATCGTCACCGACGCCGCAGCGAGCGACGTCGTGGTGGTGGCGCTCGCGGGCCCCATCGTGCAGCGGCTGTGCCACGACCTGGCCGCCCACCTGGAGGAGACGGGCGAGGTCGGACCGGTCCTGGTGTCGGGCTGGGTCGGCATCATCATCGAGAAGATCACGGCCGGGTACCTCGATCGGGCGTGCACCGACGTCGTCGCGGTCAACTCGGGGGCCGACCTGGCCCACTTCGCCGAGGTGGGGGAGGCGATCGGCATTGGCTCGGACAACCTCGTCCTGACAGGGCTGCCCTTCCTGTCGCGTCGCCCCGCCGCGCCGCGGGCGCAGCGGCCGCCGCGTACCGTGCTCTGGGCCGACCAGCCGACGGTGCCGGCGGCGCCGCGCGAGCGGCGCCACGTCTACGACCGCCTGATCGCGTACGCGGAGGAGCACCCGGACCGCACGGTTCTGCTCAAGCCCCGCCACCGGCCGGGCGAGGACACGTTCCACCGCATGAAGCACCACCCCGAGGACGTCCTCGAGGGCGTGCCGACGCCGGACAACTTCGCGATCGTCTACGACCCGATCACCCAGCTGCTCGAGGACACCGACCTGCTGCTGACGGTCTCGTCGACGGCGTGCCTGGAGGCGCTCGACCGCGGTCTCGACGTCGCGCTCGTGGCCGATCTCGGGATCCACGAGCGCTACGGCAACCACGTGTTCCTCGACAGCGGTCTGCTCCGCACGTTCGAGCAGGTCGGCACCGACGACATCGGCACGATGTCCGACAGCTTCCGCCGCAGCTACTTCGAGGGCCGCGACAGGCCC
>JAHEXN010000155.1 GCA_023252095.1 Actinomycetes bacterium
GCGCGGACTCGAGACGTTCGAGCTCGAGTACGACGTCAGCGCATTCACCCAGACGCCGCCGCGCCTGCGCGTCATCCCGATCGACGAGTTCGACCCGGCCCAGTTCCTGTAGGCAGCCAGCTTGGGGCCGCTCCTCAGGCTCGGGAGGTGAGCTGGCCACCTTTCAGGGGATCCGAAAGGTGGCTGACGCACCGCCCACCCAGGGGTCAGTCCGTGCTGCTCGTCAGAACGCCAGGCCGACGTACTTGGTCTCGAGGTACTCCTCGATGCCCTCGGTGCCGCCCTCGCGGCCGAAGCCCGAGGCCTTGACACCACCGAACGGTGCCGCGGGGTTGGAGACGATGCCCTGGTTGATGCCGACCATGCCGGTCTCGAGTCCTTCGTACACGCGGATCACGCGGGCGTGGTCGCGGGTGAATGCGTAGGCGACGAGTCCGTACTCGGTGTCGTTGGCCATCGCGAGGGCCTCGTCCTCGTCGGTGAACGTGAAGATCGGCGCGACCGGGCCGAAGATCTCCTCAGTGCGCAGGTCGGAGTCGAGCGGCACGTCGGTCAGCACGGTCGGCGGGTAGAACCATCCCGGACCGTCCGGGAGGGTGCCGCCGCAGCGCACCGTGGCCCCCTTGCCGACCGCGTCGGCGACGAGCTGGGCGACCTTGTCGCGCTGCGCCTCCTCGACGAGCGGACCGACGTCGACCCCGTCGTCGAGACCCGGGCCGCTCTTCAGGGCCTGCATGCGCTCGGTGAGCTTGGTCGAGAACTCCTCCGCGACTGAAGCGTGCACGATGAAGCGGTTCGCCGCGGTGCACGCCTCGCCGATGTTGCGCATCTTGGCGAGCATCGCGCCGTCGACCGCGGCATCGATGTCGGCGTCGTCGAACACGAGGAACGGGGCGTTGCCGCCGAGCTCCATCGAGACGCGCAGCAGGCCCTTCGCGCTCTGCTCCACCAGGGACTGCCCGACCTCGGTCGAGCCCGTGAACGTCAGCTTGCGCAACCGGGGATCGGCGATCAGGGGACCCATGACCTTGCCCGTGCTCTTCGTCGTGACGACGTTGAGCACGCCGTCGGGCAGACCGGCCTCGGCGAGCACCTGGGCGAGCCACAGCATCGTGAGCGGCGTGAGGCCGGCGGGCTTCACGACGATCGTGCAGCCGGCCGCGATCGCGGGCGCGATCTTGCGCGTGCCCATCGCGAGCGGGAAGTTCCACGGCGTGATCGCGAGCACGGGGCCGACCGGCTGCTTGAGCGTCAGCAGGCGCGTCGCACCGTTCGGCGCGGCCGAGTATCGGCCGGAGATGCGCACGGCCTCCTCGGAGAACCAGCGGAGGAACTCGGCGCCGTAGGCGATCTCGGCCTTGCTCTCCTTGAGCGGCTTGCCCATCTCGAGCGTCATGATCGTGGCGAGCTCGTCGGCACGCTCGGTCACGATCTCGAACGCGCGGCGCAGGATCTCTCCGCGGTCGCGCGGGGGCGTGGCGGCCCAGTCCTTCTGTGCGGCGACGGCTGCGTCGAGCGCGGACGTGCCGTCCTCCACGGTCGCGTCGGCGACGTGGGCGATCGCGTCGCCGGTGGCGGGATCCTCGACGGCGAACGTGGCTCCGCCGGTGGCGTCGACCCACCGGCCGCCGATGAAGAGCTGCTGGGGAACCTCGGGCAGGGCGTCGTGAGCACTCATGGGTCCGAGACTAGGACGGACCCGCACGCCCCGACAGTCGGGCGTCAGGCGATGCGGCGGACGTGGCGGCTCGGGGGCACCGCGTCCGGGTGCAGCACGGAGGCGATCGCCTCGACACCCTCGACGAGGCGAGGCCCGGGGCGCACGACGACCGCGTTGCCGTCGATGGCCCAGACCTCGGCACCCGGCAGCTCGCGGGCCACGACCTCGGCCTGCTCCGCCGCGCCCTCCAGGCCGTACCCGCAGGGCGCGACCAGCACGACCTCCGGACGCACCTGGCGCAGGTCGTGCCACGACGTCGGGCCGGAGGCGGTGCCCGGGTGCCCGCCGACGGGGTCGCCACCGGCGGCCTCGACCTGGTCGGGGATCCAGTGGCCGCCCGTGAAGAGCGGGTCGACCCACTCCACGACCGCGGTGGGACGGCGGGGACGCTCGGCGACCGCCGAGCAGACCGCGTCGAGTCGGCGGCGCAGACCGGCGACGACGTCGGCTGCGACGTCCGGCACTCCCAGCGCGGCCCCCACGAGGCGGACGCCCTCGAGCACCTCGTCCAACGTCATGGGGTCGAGCGTCACGACGTCGGCCCGACACTGCAGGTGCGTGAGCGCGGCGGCGACCTGGCCCGTCGGCACGGCGCACACGCGGCAGAGGTCCTGCGTCAGGATCACGTCGGGAGCGAGCTCGGCCATCGCCCCCTCGTCGAGCGTGTAGAGGTCGCGACCGGCGGCGAGCTCGGTGCGCACGTAGGCGTCGATCGCGGCCACGTCCATCGCCGAGGTGTCACGGCCCGAGACGATGACCCGGTGGTCGGCCCGCGCTGACGCCGGCTCGTCGCACTCGAACGTGACCCCGACCAGCTGGTCCTGCGCCCCGAGGGCGTAGACGATCTCGGTCGCCGAGGGCAGCAGCGAGACGACGCGCACCGTCAGGACGCCTCGCCGCTGCGACGCCTGTCGCGCACGCGGACGACGACGAAGGTGATCACGACGACCAGCACCGCGACGATCACGACGCGCTGGAAGGTGTCGGCGTACGGCTCGACCTTCTCCCAGTCGGAGCCGAGCCGATAGCCCGCGATGACGAAGATCGAGTTCCAGATCAGGCTGCCCGCGGTCGTGAGCAGCAGGAAGAGCCCGAAGTTCATCTTCTCGACCCCGGCCGGCAGGGAGATCACGCTGCGGAAGATCGGCACCATGCGACCGAAGAACACCGCCTTCGAGCCGTGCTTGGCGAACCAGGCCTCGGTGCGCTCCAGGTCGGAGACCTTCAACAGGGGGGTCTTCTCGAAGACCCACATCGCACGCTCGCGACCGAACCCGCGACCGAGCCAGTAGAGGACCACCGCGCCGATGACCGACCCGGCCGTCGTCGCGAAGAGTGCACCCTCGAGCGAGAAGATGCCACGGCTGGCCGCGAAGCCAGCGATCGGAAGCACGATCTCGCTCGGGATCGGCGGGAAGAGGTTGTCCAGGCCCACCGCGATCGCGGCGCCGACCAGACCGAGCTTGTCCATCAGGTCGACCATGACCCCGGCGAGACCGTCGACCTCCGTCGTTCCGGTCACGTCGGCCGCGGCGAGATCGAGTAGCGTCACGTCGATGAGCGTAACGGGGGCGCGCGTGCGGCGGGCCTGTGCTGGCCTGGGCGTCGTGGCCCTGCTCGTCGCGACGCAAGCGTGCACGGGCTCGGAGCCGTCCGACGCGCCTCGCACTGCCGTCGACGTGGGCGAACCCGACAAGGCCCTGACGGTCGTGGCCGACGAGACGCCCGGAGCCCGGGCCCTCTCGGTGAGTCGCCTTCTCTACGACCGCGCCGACGTCGTGGTGCTGACCCCGGCCGACCGCTCCGCGGAGGTCGCCGATGTCGTCCGTGAGCATGGTGTGCCGCTGCTCGAGGCGACGGCGCCCGGCCTGGACGACGAGCTCGACCGGCTCGGCACGGAGTCCGTCGTGGTCATCGGCGACGCCGGTCCCGCGCAGGGCCTCGGCGTCGACGTCGTGACAGCGGCGACGCCGGCCGACGTCGACCGCGAGCTCGAGGACCTCCTGGCGGCGTCCGGACCTGCCGAACCCGGCGAGGGCGTGGTCGTCCTGAGCCGCGACCCCGTCGCCGACTCCTTGGCCCTCGCGACGGCCGGCGAGGCCGAGGTCGTGACCGTGCCGAGCGGCGACCCCCGCACCGACCCCGCCGTCGTCGAACGGCTGCGCTCCCTCGGCGACCGACCCACGATCGTCCTCGGCCCGGACTGGCCGGACCCGGCCTACACCCTCGGCGTCGCCCGCGACGGCGACGAGCTGCCCGGCGGCGGGCACACGATCTTCCCCGGCCGGCACGTCGTGGCGCTCTACGGATCTCCCGACCTCCCGGCGCTCGGCGTCCTCGGGGAGCAGGACCCGGCGGGGGCCGTCGCGCGCACCCAGCAGGCCGTCGACCAGTACGTCCCGATCAGCGACCGTCCCGTGGTGGGCGCGTTCGAGATCATCGCGACGATCGCCGACGCCGACATCGGGGCCGACGGCGACTACTCCCGCGAGGTCCCCGTCGAGACGCTCCGGCCGTGGGTCGACGCTGCGGGCGACGCCGGGATGTACGTGATCCTCGACCTCCAGCCGGGGCGCACCGACTTCCTGACCCAGGCGAAGCTCTACACCGACCTGCTGCTCGAGCCGCACGTCGGCCTGGCGCTCGACCCGGAATGGCGCCTCGGCCCCGACCAGGTGCACCTGCGTCAGATCGGCTCGGTCACCGGCGCCGAGGCCGACGCGGTCGCAGCGTGGCTCGCCGAGCTCACGCGGGAGCACGACCTGCCCCAGAAGATGTTCGTCCTGCACCAGTTCGCGTCCTCGATGATCACGAACCGCGAGGTCGTGCGCACGGACCGTCCGGAGCTCCAGGTCGTGGTGCACGTCGACGGCCAGGGCACCCCCGGCGGCAAGGCCGGGACGTGGAACCTGCTACGACAGGGCGCCGACCCGGGACTGGCCTGGGGATGGAAGAACTTCTACGACGAGGACGTCCCGATGCTCACGCCTGAACAGACGTGGGGAGTCGCCCCGCGGCCCGATCTGGTCACGTACCAGTAACCCGGAGTGACACCGCCCCGGTGGTCGCTTGCCACTGCCTCCCACCGGTGACAAGATCACGGCGGGGAGGGCAGAAGAAGACCGGCCCCCGCGGTCGGCAACGAGAGGAACACCCAATGGCGAAGCTCGACCCTCAGGTCGTCGAGGCCCTGAAGTCGGTCACCGACTTCGACGAGACCACGGTGAAGGCGCTCGCGAAGCACGGGACGGTCGTCAACGTGCCGGCGCGCTGGTCGCTCATGTGGGAGAACACCCCGGCCGACAAGGCCTACATCATCCTCGAGGGCGAGGTCGTGATCCGCAAGGACAACGCCGACCTCGCCGAGCTCGGCCCGGGTTCGGTCATCGGCGAGATCGCCCTGGTCAACAAGAAGCTGCGCAGCGCGTCGGTCTTCGCGCTCACGCCGCTCAAGGCGCTGCACTTCACCGATGAGGCGATCGCCGACCTCAGCGCCGACAACTCCAGCTTCGGCGAGGCGCTCAAGCAGGCCGCCGCCGAGCGCCTCGCGAGTGACTGACCAGCACGACGCACCTGATTCGTCGGAGGACCACGCCTTCGACCCCGGCATCCTGCTCGAGGTCGCCGGCTCCTACCTGCTCGGTGACGACGGGCCGGGCCTGACCCGGCTCGAGGTCGCCGAGCAGGCTGGCGTCGAGCTCGATGTCGCCCAGGACCTCTGGCGCGCCCTGGGGTTCGCCGAGGCCGGTGACGGCCACGCGATGTTCACCGCAGCTGACGTCGCCGCGCTGCGCGACGTCGACGAGCTCATCGACCTGCACCTGCTCGAGCCGTCGATGCTTCCCGCGCTCGTGCGCACCATGGGGTCCACGTTCTCGCGCCTGGCCGACTGGCAGACCCGGCTCCTGCTCGGCGCGATCACCCGATCCGACGAGCCCGAGCTGCCGCTCGAGGTCCTGACCGAGATCATCCCGGTCGTCGAGCGGCTGCAGTCGTACGTCTGGCTGCGCCACCTCGTCGACGCCGCGGGGCGTCTGCTGCTGCAGGGCACGACCGACACGACGTCCGCGCCGCTGGCTGTCGGGTTCGTCGACATCGTGGGGTACACGACGCAGAGTCGGCGGCTCAGCACCGATGCCCTCGCCGCGATGGTCGAGACGTTCGAGCGGGAGACCTCCGAGCTCGTCGTCGAGGCGGGCGGCCAGGTCATCAAGACGATCGGCGACGAGGTGCTGTACACCGTCACCGACCCGATCGCGGCGGCTGAGCTCGCGCTCGCGCTGGTCGACCGCGAGGACGAGGACCCGAGTGTCGAGGGCGCCTACCCGCAGGTCCGTGTCGGCTCGGCGTACGGGACCGTGCTCTCGCGGCTCGGCGACGTCTTCGGTCCGGTCGTCAACATCGCCTCACGGCTGACCTCGGTCGCCCGCGCCGGCCACGTGCTGCTGGACGCCGAGCTGGCCGCGCTGGTGCGCGACGAGGACCAGTTCCGCGTCCGCCGCGCGCCGCGTGCCTCCGTCAAGGGTTACGAGCACCTCGAGCTCTGGTCGCTCAAGCACCCCAAGTCCCGCCACTGAGCCGCCCCGCCCGGGCCGGTGACTTGCGCGCCAGACCCGCAACGGGCGTTTGGCGGCTCACTCACCGCCCGAGGAGGAGGTGGGGCCAGTCGGCGAGGTCGCGCAGGAGCTGGCTGTCGTGCGTCGCGACGACGACTGCGGCGCGGGTCGTGCGGATCGCCTCGGTCAGCTCGTCGACCAGCCAGGCCGCCAGGTGGTTGGTCGGCTCGTCGAGCACCACGAGGTTGGGACGCCCTGCGAGGTGCAGCGCGAGGTCGAGCCGTCGACGCTGGCCCTCCGACATCCGTCCCACCGGCGTGCGCCTCGCCTCGGCGTCGAGCAGTCCCGTCGAGCCCAGGCCGACGACGTCAGCGTCGGCCAGCGCGCCAGCGTCCACCAGCCGCCGGACGTGGTCGTCGTGCAGGCGATCTGCCGTCTGGTCGGCAGGCCAGGCCGGAACCTCCTGCCCGACGTGCGCCACGTGGGCGCCGGAGAGATGCCGCACGTGCCCCGAGTCCGGCTCGATGACCCGCGCGAGCACCTGCAGGAGCGTCGACTGCCGGCTCCGTTGGGGCCCGTCACGACCCACCGGTCCCCCGCGACGAGGTCGAGCGAGACCGGGCCCGGCAGACGTCCCTCGACCGTCACACCCTCGCACCGGAGCAGCGGCAGCCCCGACCGCACTCGCACCTCCGGCCACCGCAGCTGGGGTGGCGGCAAGGGCACCGTGATCCGGTGCGCCTCCAGCGCGTCCTGGTCGCGCCTCAGCGCCCGCACGACACCGGGCGCGTGCGACTGACGCTGGTGCTTGCCGGTGCCCTTGTCGGGCTTCCACCCCGTGCTGAGCCGATCACGCGCGTGCTGCAGCGCCCCCTGCAACCGTCGCCGCTCGGCCTGCTGCTCGGCGAACCCCTCCTCCCACGCGGCACGCTCCCGACGGCGACCCTCCCGCCAGGCCTCGTACCCGCCGGCGTACACCTGCGGACGACCGTCCTCGCTCGGGTCGAGGTCGAGGAACTCCGTCGCGACGTCCCGCAGCAACGCGCGGTCGTGGCTCACGAGCACGAGCCCGCCGGCGTGCTCACGGAGACGCGACGTCAGGTGGTCGAGACCGTCGGCGTCAAGGTGGTTGGTCGGCTCGTCGAGGAGCCAGACGTCGTCGCGCCCCCCCAGCACGCAGGCGAGACGGACGCGGTAGCGCTGGCCGACCGACAGCGTGGCCAGCCTCCTGTCGCGGTCGGCGCACGCGTCGAGGGCCTCCAGTGCGACGTCGACCCGGCGGTCCGCGTCCAGGCATCGAGGCGTGTCGCGGCGTCGAGGGCGTCGGCGTACGCGTCGTCGCTGCCCGGCACGCCCTGGGTCAGGGCAACCGTCGCCCGGTCCAAGGCCGCGATGGCTGCGCGCGAGGACGAGAGGGCCTCGTCGACGAGGGTGCCGACCGTCTCCTCGGCTCCGATCCGCATCGCCTGGCGGGTGAGTGCCACGGTGCCGACGCGCCGCACCGTGCCGTGGTCGGGCGCGTGGTCGACGCCGCCTGCCCCGGCGAGCAGGTGCAGCAAGGTCGTTTTGCCGCGGCCGTTCTCGCCGACGATCGCGAGGCGCGAGCGCGCGGAGACTGTCACGGAGAGGTCGGTGAACAGGGTCCGTCCGCCGCGCACGACGGTCAGCGCGTCAGCACGGATCTGGGCGAGGTCGCCTGCGGGTAGTGCCGACGTGGGAAGGGGGTGTTCGGACAGGGTGGGGTCGGCGGCGTCGACGGGGTCGATGGACACAGGAAGCTCCCGGGCTCGAGTTCGGAGCCGGGCGTGCAGGAACGTGCCGCCCGGCGAGATGCCAGAGCGACGGGCAGGGAGACGAGATG
>JAHEXN010000156.1 GCA_023252095.1 Actinomycetes bacterium
GTCCCGGAGCCGGTCGGTGGCGCGACATCATCGTGGCGTGGGACGGTCACATGGACGCCGACAGCGTCGGCGCCGGAGCCTTCGGGGCCTGGCGCGGTGAGCTGGTGCGGCGCATCGCGGCGGCCGACTCCCTGGCAGGGCTCGAGGGCACCCCGGAGGCAGGACCCCTGTTCGAGCCGTGGTTCCTCGTCGCGACCCGGGTCATGACGAGCCTCGACGCGATCGTCGCCGACGGCGGCCGGGTGCTCGGCCTGGACTTCGCCGACCTCGCCCGCGCTGCTCTCGAGGCGCTCGGCGAGACGGAGCCGCCCACGTGGGGGAGCCGTCACACGCTCTGGCCCCTCAGCGCCACCGACGAGCCGCCGCCGCGCACGGTCGGGCTCTCGGGTGACTTCGACTGCGTGCTCTCCACCACGGCGGCCCCGACCCTCGGCGACCTGTGCTTCCGCGGCCCGGTGGCCCGGTACGTGTGGGACCTCGCCGACCGCTCCGCCGGGGGCTGGGTCGTCCCGCTGGGCGCGAGTGGTCGCGGCGACAGCGACCACGCGTTCGACCAGGTCGACGCCTGGGCCCGTGGCGACCTCATCGACCTCCCGCTGCTCGACGACGAAGGTGACTCCCCATGACGACCCCGACCCTCACGGTCCGCCCGATCGACCCCGCAGCGGACGCCGCCACGATCCACGCGTGGGTCACGGAGGACCGCGGCAGCTTCTGGATGATGAGCGAGTACACGCTCGCAGAGGTCGTCGAGGTCTACACCTGGCTCGACGAGCAGCCCACGCACACCGCTTCGTTCGTCCTCGCCGATGGGGAGCCGGCCGCGATCGTGCAGACCTACTGGGTCGACGCCGAGGTGGAGCCGATCTCGCGGCTGCTCGACCACCGGCCCGGCGACCTCGGCATCCACTTCTTCGTGGCGGGCGGCGACACCCGGCGCGAGGGCTGGACCGCCAGCCTCGTCGCCGCGGGGGCGCTCGCGGTGCTCGGCGACCCGGCGGTGCGGCGCCTCGTGCTCGACCCGGACGTCGACAACGCCCCTGCGATCGCCCTCGCTGAGCGCCTCGGCGCAGCCCGCGGTCCCGTGCTCGACCTCGGGCACAAGACCGCACAGATCCTGTTCCTCGACGCCGACGTCCTGCGCTGACCCGGCCCCCGGTCGTTGAGGTGCGAACGCCCGCCAGGCCGTGAGCCTCGAAACGTTGGTGGGTCGTCGGCGGCCGTTTTCGACGGGATCCTCGACCTAGAGTTCGGTGTACCGAACTCTGGGGCGCGGGTGTGGCGGGTCCGTGAAGATCGGTGTACCGTCGACTCCATGGTGGACCTGTCCTGGAGGCTCGACGTCGCGGAGGACCCGCGTCGGCAGCTGCAGCACGGCCTCGCCCGCACCGCCGCGTTCGTCGCGCTGTTCTGCGCGATCCCCGGCGTGGCCGCCCTCTTCGGTTGAGCGTCGCCGCCCTCTTCGGCTGAGCCTCGTGCCGCAGCTGTCCTAGACTCCGCAGCATGACGGTCACGTCGGTCGGGGACCTCACGCCCAGCGTGCAGAACTACCTCAAGGCGATCTGGAGCCTGCAGGAGTGGACGACCGATCCCGTCACGGCGAGCCGCATCGCCGAGCGCGTCGAGCTGCGCACGTCGACCGTCTCGGGCGCGCTCGCCAAGCTCACCGAGCAGGGGCTCATCGAGCACGACCGGTACGGCGCCGTCGAGCTCACGGAGGCCGGCCGCACGATGGCGCTGGCGATGGTCCGTCGGCACCGGCTCATCGAGACGTTCCTGGTCAAGGTGCTCGACTACTCGTGGGACCAGGTCGACGACGAGGCCGAGAACCTGGAGCACGCGGTGTCCGACTTCATGGTCGACCGCATCGACGAGGTGCTCGGCCGCCCCACGCGTGACCCGCACGGCGACCCCATCCCCGACGCCGACGGCACCATCACGATGCCCGACGCGGTGCGTCTCACGGGGGTGGTCGCGGGGTCGACCGTGCTGGTCGAGCGGATCTCCGACCGCGACCCCGGCCTGCTGCAGCACCTGGAGTCGACGGGAGTCCTGCCGGGCGCCCGCCTGACGGTCGGCGAGGGAGAGCCCTACTCCGGTGCGATCGAGGTGCGGGTCGGCGACGGCGACGGCGTCAACCTCGGCACTGCCGCGACCGACGCCGTCTTCGTCACGGTCCTCGCCGCATCTGCCAGCTGAGGCCCACCGCCACCCCCGGTGGTTGAGGTGCGAGCGCCCTCTGGGGCGCGAGCCTCGAAACCTCGTGCGCCTCACGGTGAGCAGCTCCAGTTGGCGAGCGCGCAGAGCCTAAGGCCGGGGGACGCCCGTGGGGTTGGGGTAGGAGACCGCGCCGGACTCCTCGACGGCCCGCGCGATCGGCAGCAGGTCGTTGCTCAGGGCGTAGGCCCGAGCCGTGGCCTCCTGGTCGAGCCCGGCGCCGCAGGAACGGTCGGTCGCGTCCTCCAGCCGGGCCCGGGCGACGCGGCCGGTGTCGGTGGCCTCGGTGCCGGTGGCCCAGCCGAACTGCTCGAGACGGTCGAACGCCGCACTCCACTCGGCCTCGGTCCAGCCGCGGAACTCACGCTGGCCCGGAGGGACCAACCCGGTCGCGACGGCGAGGGCGTTGGCGGACGCCCCGCCCAGCCCCGCCGCCGTCAGCACGGCGACGTGGCAGTCGCCGCGGTACTCGCGCAGCACGGTCACGGCGTTCCAGAGCCGGTCGACAGGTTCCTCGGGCACGGGCAGCGACGCGTGCGCCGCGGCGAGGGGCCGGCCGGCCAGGTCGAGCTGCTCGACGAGCCGCTGCGTCGCGTCCGCGGTGCGGGTGACGTCCTGGTCGCCGATCGCCTCCACGACCCGGTCGCGAGCGATCCCGAGGCGCACGTCGAGGATCTCCTGGCGGTCGGCCATCGACCAGGCGTCGGGAAGGGCGCGAGCGATCATCCTCGGGGCGAAGCCGTGGAACAGCGCCGTCACGACCTCCGGGCCCGGGGTGCCGAGCGCGGCCGATCGGGACGCGGCGTATCCCATCCAGAAGCCCTTCAGCCCGATCGCCTCGTACCGCTCCTTGGCGTACGGCGCGAAGTACACGACGTCGTGGATGGCCTCGATGCTCCGCCAGAACTCCCGCGTGGTCATGCCCTGAACCTATCCGCGGTCCGCTGAGGACGCCGCCGGGCCATCGGACGTGAGCTCGCCGTGCGCTCAGATCAAGGTGACGAAGGCCCGGTCGGTGCTGATGAGCGCCGCGGAGATCCGTGTGTCGAGCGTGGCGAGGACGAGGCCGTGCCGGGCGGCCAGATTGACGAGGTGGAGGTCGGTGACCTGGCGATGCCCCATCAAGCCGCTCAGGTCGATGTCGGCCTCGGTGAGGCGCGAGTCGTCGGTCACGAGGACGTGACCACGCCGGGTCTGCATCGCCCGCAGGACGTCGAGGACCTCGGGGGCGCTCCGCGGGGCCCCCGCCACGACGGGGTTGAGCATGAGGCGCACGAACGCGGACTCCGTCACGGGCGTGGTGGCCCAGTGATCGACGTCGGCGAACCATCGTCGAACGCGGCCGTGGTGCACGTGGTGGGCATTGGTCAGGGCCACCAGGACCCCGACGTCGAGCAGGTAGGTCGCCCGCTCAGTCGTCATCGCGGTGCTCGTCGACGAGCTCGGGCGTGATCGTGTGGCCCGGCACGCGCGAGAAGACGGGGAAGTCGTCCGCGAGCTCGACGGCCGACTCATGCCGCAGGATCAGGTCCGAGACGGCTCGGCCGATCGACGTGCCGTCCTTGGCGGCCTTGGCCCGCGCGGCAGCCAGGGCCCGCTCGTCGATGTCGAGGGTCGTGCGCATGAACGCATCATAGCATCAACGCATCACGTTGCTACGGTCGTCGTCGGCCGAGCTCCGACCGGACGGCTACCGTCGAGGCCAGCACCTTCGTCCCCGACCAGCTCACGGAGCGATCATGACCTTCACGACCCCTGACCTGTGTGACGAGCTGGGCGACGCGGCGCGGGTGCTCGCGGCCGGCTTCCGCGACTATGGCGGACGCGAGGTGTTCGAGGGCCCGGTGCGCACCGTGCGGTGCCTCGAGGACAACTCGCGCGTCAAGGAGCTGCTGGCTACGCGGGGTGAAGGCTCGGTCCTGGTGGTCGACGGCGGCGGCTCGCTGACCGTCGCGCTCCTCGGCGACATGATCGCCGAGGGCGCGGTCGCGCAGGGCTGGGCCGGCGTCGTGATCGAGGGCGCCGTGCGCGACGTCGAGATCCTCCGGACGCTCGAGCTCGGCGTGCGGGCGCTCGGCTCGGTCCCGCGTCGCTCCGACCGCCAGGGTCGCGGCGAGGTCGACGTGCCCGTCACGGTCGGTGGGGTGCGCGTCGAGTCCGGCGACCACCTCTACGCCGACGCGACCGGGATCCTCGTGACCCGCCCCTGAGCCCACCAGATGTGGTCACGTTGACCCCGGAATCGTGGTGATCGAGGGGTCAGGGTGACCACATCTTGCCGGCCTGAGGTCAGGGGTGCTCCTCGACGGCGCGGGAGTCGGTCAGGGTCAGGGCACCCCAGCCCGCGACCAGACCGACCACGACGGCCAACGCGCCGAACATCACGCGCTCACCGTGGAAGAAGGACGCGACGAGATCGCTGGTCCACGTGCCCGAGGGGAGATGAGTCGTCACGAGCACCGCGATCAAGGTGCCGACCACGGCCGTGCCGACGCTCGTGCCGACCTCCTGCGCGGTGTCGTTGAGCGCCGTGCCCATCGACGTCCGGTTCGCTGGCATGGCGTCGACCAGGGCCACGGCGCAGATCGTCATGACGGTGCGCAGGCCGATCGTCATGGCGACCATCGCGGCGGCGATCGCGAGGTAGCCGTGCTCCACGCCCCACGCCATTCCGGCGAGCGACGCGGCGAGGAACCCGACGCCGATCAGGCAGGCGATCCGGTGGCCGTACCGCTTGACCAGCGCCTCCGAGAGCGGTGACGCCAGGATCATCGTGGCGATGAGCGGCAGGTTCGCCAGCCCCGCACGCATGGGGCTCCAGCCGTAGGCGTACTGGAAGTGCAGGATCAGTCCAAACATGACCCCGGCCATCGCGATCGAGGTGCCGACCTGGGCGAGCGCGGCGCCGCGGACCGTGCCGTTGCGGAACAGCCCGAGGTCCAGCATGGGCGACGGCGTCCGCCGCTCGTGCCACACGAACGTGGCCAGCGCTCCGACCGCGCCGACGGCGGTCAGGAGTGTCGTGGTGGCGAGCCATCCGTGCTCGACAGCGTTGGTCAGCGTGTAGCAGGCGAGGCCGATTGCGGCGATGCTGAGCACGGCACCGGGGAGGTCGAGCCGGTCGTCGGTGAGGTCCTCACGCCGATCGGGCGCGACACCCTTCCAGACGCCGATGCCGGCGATCAGCGCGATCGGAGCGTTGACGACGAGCAGCCACTCCCAACTCACGTGGGCCAGGGCGCTGCCGCCGAGCAGCGGGCCGAGCACGAAGCCTGACATGCCGACCACGATCATGAGCGTCATGGCGCGCATGCGCAGCGCCGGGTCGTCGAACAGGCGGAAGACGAGCGAGTTCGTGATGGGCGCCATGGCTGCGGCGCACACGCCCAGCCCGGCGCGCAGCGCGATGAGCTCGCCAGCCGTCGAGACGAGCACGACGAGCAGGCTCAGGCTGCCGAACACGGCCAGCCCGACGAGCAGCACGCGGCGCCTCCCGAGCCGGTCGGCGGTCGCGCCGGCCGGGAGCAGGAGCCCGCCGAAGGTCAGGGAGTAGGCGCCGGTGATCCACTGCAGCGTCGTGGTCTCACCGCCGAGGTCCCGCCCGATCGTGGGCAGGGCGATCGTCAGCAGCGTGTTGTCGACCATCTCGACGAAGAACGCCAGGCAGAGCGCGGTGAGGGGGATCCACGCCGCGCGCAGCGAGGGGTAGGTACGGCTGGGGGCTGGGGTCTCAGTGATGGGGGTGGTCATCGCGACCGCCTCCTCTCGACTCATCGAACGGTGTTCGAGTCTCGAACGCCGTTCGATAAGATAGAACATTGTTCGATGTTGTACAAGATGTGATGGGATGTGAGGCATGGCACCCCCCTCTGAGCGGCCCGTGGCACGGCGTCGGACTGGACGCCCGCGCGCCACGCACTCGATGGACGCGGTGCTGACCGAGGCCGTCACGCTGCTCGACGAGGCCGGGGAGTCGGCCCTCACGTTCCGTGCCCTCGCCGAACGGCTGGGCGGCGGGGTGGCCAGCATCTACTGGTACGTCTCGAGCAAGGACGAGCTGCTCGACCGAGCCACCGACCACGTCCTCCAGGGCGTGCTGACCGACATCGAGCGCCTCGCCCGCACCGACGACGCCATCGATGACCTCCGCAAGATCGCCCTCACCCTGTTCGAGGCGATCGTCGACCGACCGTGGCTCGGGGCGTACTTCCTGCGCAACACGGAGCTCCAGCCTCACGCGCTGAAGATGTACGACCGGCTCGGCCGTGAGGTGCTTCGGCTCGGGGGTCTCACCCCGACGCAGCAGTTCCACGCCGTCTCGGCGGTCGTCGGTTTCGTCGTCGGCATCGCCGCCGACCTGGGCCAGGAGCCGCCGCGCGAAGTCCTGGAGGGGAAGGTCGGGCGCGACGAGTACCTCGAACGGTTCGCCGATCAGTGGCGCGCACTCGACCCCGAGGAGTACCCGTTCGTGACGCACGTCGTGGAGGAGTTCTCCGGCCACGACGACGCCGATCAGTTCCGGGCGGGCCTCGATCTGCTGCTGGCCGGTCTGCGGCTGCAGGCCGAGGGCTGACCCAGGTTCAGCGTCCGGACCTCGGCCGGCGCAGCGCCCAGAACGTCGCCGCGGTGGCTCCGACCGCAGCCACGAGGAAGCCTCCGAGGACCCGCCCCCGGTGGTCAGCCAGGGGCGCCTGGAAACACCCGGGTGTCGTGGGCGTTGATCACCGTGGCGTCGGGGTCGGTGTGAAGCGCGGCGAGGGCCGAATGGTTGGTCCTCAGCCGCTTCGGGATGCGAGCCACGCTCTTCTCGAACGCGCGGAGGATCCCGACCTTCGCGAGGGTCGGGTCGTAGTGGCTCGCGTCGAACACCGCGTCGCCGGCGTGCACGACCAGCCCCGACTCACCCTGGACCGTGACGGCGGCGTGGCCGCGGGTGTGGCCGATCATCGGCACGAGGGTGATGCCGTCGAGCACCTCGATCGCCGAGAGCCCGTGCCGCCAGGGATCGCCCTGGCCGGCGTGTCTCTGCACGATCGGCGAGCCACCGAGGTGCGCCGAGCGGTAGCGCGTCTTCTCGACCGCCTTGATGTCGGACGTGGCCGCCGCCCACTCGGCCGCCGTCGTGTGCCAGGTCGCGTGCGGGAAGTCGACGGCTCCACCGACGTGGTCGAAGTCGAGGTGGGTCAGCACGACGTGGGCGACGTCGGACGGGTCGAACCCTGCGGCCTCGACCGCGTCGATCGCCGTCACACCCGCTTGCGGCCGCAGCAGGTGCCGTGCCGGCCCGAGTCGCTGTGGGTCGGCGAGGTCGCCGCGCCCCAGGCCGCTGTCGACCAGCGTCAGCCCGTCCGGGTGCTCGACCAGCAGGACGTGGCAGATGATCGGGGGACCGAGCGGCGGCGCCATGCGCCCCGCGACGAGATGGTGGACGCGCATGCCGTGATGGTAGGCCCGCTCATGCGCTCACGAGGCCCGATCGCCTACTTCTTCTTGGTGGCCTTCTTGCGCGCCGCGGGACGGTGGACGAGCACGGGCGCCGTGGCCTGGTTCAGGACCTTGTTCGCGACCGAGCCCATCAGCACGGCCTGCGTGCGGGTGCTGCTGCTGGCGAGGACGATCAGACCCGAGTTGAATCGCGTCGCGGCCTTGAGGATCTCGTGGGCGGGCGATCCGCCGTAGACGTGGGTCGAGACGGGCGGACCCCAGTCGGTGAGCTCGGCGGCGACGCTCAGCACGGCCTTCTCGGCCGACGCGCGGAACGACATCTCGTCGATGCTCGAGTCGTCGTCGGTCGCGAACGGCACGGCGGCCAGGGGGCTCACGACCGCGACGACGGAGACCTTCGTGACGGTCTTCGCGTCGACGGTCTTGCGCAGG
>JAHEXN010000157.1 GCA_023252095.1 Actinomycetes bacterium
CGGCTACGCCACGATCGCCGACCGCAAGAAGGACGTCATCATCACCGGCGGCGAGAACGTGTCGTCGATCGAGGCCGAGGATGCGCTGATGTCGCACGACGCGGTGCGCGAGGTCGCGGTCATCGGCATCCCCGACGAGAAGTGGGGCGAGCTCGTCACCGCCCTCGTCGTGCTCGACCCGGACGTCGACGCCCCGTCGGCCGAGGACCTCATCACCCACTGCCGTCAGCACCTCGCCGGCTACAAGTGCCCCAAGCGTGTCGAGTTCCGTGACGAGCTCGTCCGCACCGCCACTGGGAAGCTGCAGAAGTTCAAGCTCCGCCAGGAGTTCTGGAAGGACCAGGATCGGCAGATCAACTAGGGAGGGACCGACCACCTCGCTGGTCGAGTGCTCGGCGAGCGCTAGCGAGCCGGCGTATCGAGACCCGGTCAGGCTCAGGCACCCCTCAGCCACCGACCGATCCACCCGAGATCCTCAACCTGGCCGCGTCTCGATACGCCGCCCTCGTCCCTCGGGCACCACTCGACGACCCGGACGGGCCGGCTTCGCCGGTGGACACCTAGCGGTCGTCGGGTGACGGGGCGACGCGCCAGAGCTGCTCGACGCCGGCGAAACCCTTGAGCTGGGCCTCCCGCACGTCGTCGAAGACGAACTCGGTCGAGTCGATGAGTGCCTCACGCAGGTCGTTGCTCACGAGCACCTCGCCGCCGGACGCCTCCGAGGCGACTCGCGCGGCGAGCGCGACATTGCGGCCGAAGTAGTCGCCGTCGCGCGCCACGACCGCACCGCGGTGCACGCCGATGCGCACGCGGACGGCATGCGTGCGAAGTCGCCCGCGGTCGGCAGCGAGCCGCTCCTGCACGTCAAGGGCGGCGCGCAACGCGTCGGCAGGCCAGCGGAACACGACCATGAAGCCGTCGCCCTGGGTCTTGACGACCTCGCCGTGGTGCTGCTGGATCGTCGACCGCATGACCTCGTCGTGCCGGGCGAGCACCTTGACGAAGGCCCGGTCACCGAGCGCCACGTTGAGCTCGGTCGAGCTCTCGATGTCGGAGAAGAACATCGTGACGGTGCCGTCCGGTGCGGTGGCCCGCTCGACGACGGCGCGATCGGCGCGCAGCCACTCCGTGAGGTCCTCGATCGAGCTCGCCACGAGGGCCTGCATGCCGTGGGTGCGTAGCAGGTCGGCGGTCTCGGCCACAGCCTTGACGGCATGCGTCGCCCGGCGCAGCGCCCGCGGCGGGCGCCGGCGGCCCGGGGGAGCCGAGACGATGAGTCGTTCCTCCTCGAGCTGCGCGATCGCCTGCCGGGCGTTGCGCAGCTTCGACCGGAGCACGAGCGCGACGACGCCGAGCCCGATCGTGCTCGCCACGAACAGCCCGAGCAGCACCGCGAGCCAGATCACCCGCGCATCGTAGCCTCCCGCCCGCCCGCCCCCGATTTGGTGGCGAATGGGTCATTCGGGCGTGCGCAAACCACCCATCGGCCACCAAATCTGGGGGAGGCGGAGGGGTGGACCCCGGTCAGCCGGTGTTGCGCAGGCCGGCCGCGATGCCGTTGACGGTCATGAGGAGGGCTCTGCGCAGACCGTCGTCGAGCGCGTCGGGGTCCTTCCGCGACCGGGCGAGCAGGTCGACCTGGGCGAACGACAGCGGCTGGAGGTAGGCGTCGCGCACCTCGAGCGTGCGACGCAGCGCCGGCTGGTGGTCGAGCAGCCGCTTCGAGCCGGTGACCCGCAGCACCTCCTCGACCGTCACGGCATGCTCGGCGCGGATGACGTCGAACAACGGCTGCAGCTCGGTGGGCACGAGCTCGGAGACGTAGTGACCCGCGATGTCGAGGTCGGTCTTGGCGAGCGTCATCTCGACGTTGGAGATGAACGTCGCGAAGAAGTGCCAGTCGCTCAGCATCTCCTTCAACCGGTCACCGTGGCCAGCCTTGCGCGCCGCCCGCAGGCCGCTGCCGACCCCGAACCACCCGGGCACGACCTGGCGCGACTGCGTCCAGCCGAAGACCCACGGGATCGCGCGCAGCGCCGTGATGTCGCCGCCCTGGCCCGGCCGTTTCGACGGACGTGACCCGATGTTGAGGTCGCCCAGCTGCTCGACCGGCGTGGAGTGCACGAAGTAGTCGAACAGGCTCGGGTCCTCGACGAGCTTGCGGTACGCCGCGTACGCGGAGTCGCTGACGAGCTCCATCGTGGCGTCCCACTCGGCGAGCTGCTCCGGCCCCTGGCGGGCCTTGGTGTGCAGCGTCGAGGCGGTCAGGACCGCGGCCATCGACAGCTCGAGGTTCTCGCGCGCCAGCACCGGCAGGGCGTACTTGTCGCTGATGACCTCGCCCTGCTCGGTGAACTTGATGTCGCCCGTCAGCACGCCGAACGGCTGGGCGAGGATCGCGTCGTACGTGGGTCCACCGCCGCGGCCGACCGTTCCGCCGCGGCCGTGGAACAACCGGAGTCGCACGCCGTGCCGCGCCGCGACGTCACGCAGCGCGCGCTGGGCCTGGTGAAGCTCCCATTGGCTCGTCGTGATGCCGCCAGCCTTGTTGGAGTCGGAGTAGCCGAGCATGACCTCCTGCACGTCGCCCCGCAGCGCCACGACCTGGCGGTAGCTCGGGTCGCTGAGCAGCTCGTCGAGCACGGTGCCGGCGCGGCGGATCTCCTCGATGGTTTCCAGGAGGGGAGCGAAGTCGAGGCGCGAGAACGGTTGCTCACCGTGCAGCTCGACGAGGCCTGCCTCGCGGGCGAGGACGACGAGCGCGAGTAGGTCGTCGGCGCCGGTCGTCATGGAGACGATGTACGTCTCGACGACCTCGGGCCCGTAGGTCGCGTGCAGCTCACGCACGACCTCGAGCACGCCGTACGTCTTCGCACCGTCCTCGTCGAGCACGGGCGGCTGCGGGCTCAGGGGACGCCGCGACGCGAGCTCGGTCGAGAGCAGCGTGAGCCGCGCGGCTCGGTCGAGGTCGGCGTATGGCCCCGGTTGCTCGCGCACGCGGTCGACGAGCTGGCCGACGGCGTGGTGGTGCGCGTCGGCGTGCTCGCGGATGTCGAGGCTCGCGAGGTGGATGCCGACGAGCGAGACGGTGCGCACGGTGTCGGCGAGCATGCGGTCGGCGATGATCTCGCCACCGTGGGCGCGCAGCGACGCGTCGATCAGGGCGAGATCGGCCAGGACGTCGCTGCGGTCGGCGTAGTCGTGGCCGGGCCGGTGCGGGCGACCGGCGACGATCCGCTGCGCGGTGTGCTCGACCTTGAGCCGCATGCACGACAGCTTGAGCCGGTAGGGCTCGGCGGCGTTGACCGTCAGCACCCGCGGGTCGAGGTCGGGCAGGGCCTCGCGGTCGGTCTCGAGCGACGCCAGGAGCTCGTCGCTCGCTCCCACCAGGTCGGCCGAGGTGGAGAGCTCGCGGATCACGATGTCCAGGCTCGCAAGCACGAGCCGGGTCGCCACGCGGTTCTGCAGGCGCAGGACCTCACGGGTCACCTCGGGCGTGACGTTGGGGTTCCCGTCGCGGTCGCCGCCGATCCACGAGCCGAACGTCAGGGGCCGGGTCGTGGCGGAGGGGCGGACGCCGTGGTCGGACAGGCTGTCGGCGAGATCAGCCGACAGCGACGGCATCGTCTCGGTCAGGATGTCCCCGAGGTAGTAGACCGCGTGGCGGGCCTCGTCGAGCGGGGTCGGCTTGTTGCGGCGCACCGGATCGGTCTGCCACACGAGGTCGATGAGCTGCGACAAGTTGGCGTCCTGACGCCGCCGCAGCGGCCCCTCGTCGACCGTAGGCTCGGCCAGGATGTCGGCGATCCGCCGCAGCTTCGTCAGGGTCGACCGACGACTCACCTCGGTGGGATGCGCCGTGAACACGGTGCGGACGTTGAGCGCCTCGACCGCCTCGGCCAGAGCTTCCGGGCCCTGGTGGTCGACGATGTCGGCGATCGCCGCGTCGAGCCAGCCCTCGCCGTACGGCCGAGCCTCGACCTCGCGCATGCGGGCGACCTGCTCGGCCATGTTCGCGAGGTTGAAGTACACGCTGAAGGCGCGCACGAGCGCCGCGACGGTGTGGGCGGGCTGCTCGTCGAGCAGCGTGCTCACCTCGGCACGCGCGGCGGCCCTGTCGTCGGCCTCGCCCGACTCGGTGCTGGTCCCCGCGAGCGAGCGGACGCGCTCCACGAGCTCAAGCAGCTCCGCACCCTCCTGGCGCACGAGGGTCTCGCCGAGCAGGTCGGCGACGCGTCGGACGTCGTGGTGCAGCTGGTCCTCGGTCGAGTCGTTCAACGGGGCCTCCGGAGCAGGATCGGGAACCGGCGCCGTTGCCGTGGTCCCCACCCTACGACCGATCGACTCCGGAGCACCCTCGCCACCTGTGGATCCATCGGCCGAGCCGCAGGCGAGGCAGGCGCCCGGGCGGAGCCCGGCACCGGTGAGGAACGAACCGGTGGAGCGGCGACGAAGGAGCCGCGCGCCCTAGCCGTGGCGTGTCAGGGCGTGGTGGAGCTCGGGGACGTTGGTCGTGCCGTCGACCTCGAGCTCGGTCAGCGCGCGGCGAGTGCGACGCATCGTGTGCACGAGGTCGCGACCGCGGAACGTGAGCGCCGCGACGAGGCGAGACGCCGAGCGGTGGTGGTCACCGTCGATGCGGACGCCAGGGCCGCCCGGCACCTGCCACCGGGTGCCGGGTCGCCCGGAGTCGGCGGTGACGCGGCACTGGATCGCGTACCCGCGCACGATGATCGACTCCTGAGTGAGCCCGAGGTCGACGAGCCGGGCGCCGTGCGCCAGATGCAGCTGGGCCTGTACGAGGTCGAGGTTCGTGACCTCCTCCGTCGCGGTGTGCCCCAGCTGCAGGCCGGGCAGGACCGCGACGGCGGCGAACGCATCACCGTCGACCTCGAACCGCACCGTGACCGCTCCAGCCAGGCCCAGCTTCTCGACGAGCCGAACGGCCTCCCGGCAGAGCCCGTTGCGCACAGCCGTCGCGAGCCGCGGCGCGGGGGCCATGACGACCGCGTCGTCGCCCCCGGTGACCTCCCGTTCGCGCAGGTGGACGACGTCGCCGCCCAGGTCGGCCAGCAGCTGCACGTCGATGCGGCGCCCGTCGGCCGGGTCGGACACGGCGATGCCGGCGGCTGCAGCCACGGCCTTCCAGCGATCCGGGTCGACGACCGTGGCGAGCGCGTCGACCGAGGACCCCACGAACCGCAGTCCCATCGCGAGGCAGCCGCGGGCCACGGTCAGCTGCGTCGCGGCGTCGGCGTCGAGCAGGTGGATCGCGTCGGCGCCCGCGTCGAGCGCGTCGCCGAGCGGGTCGTGGGTCGAGACGAACGTCGTGACGACACCCAGCTCGTGGGCGGCGACGGCGACACGGCGGGTGAGCGGGCCGGCGTCGACCACGGCGAGAGAGGTGAACATCATCGCGACGCTAGCCACGGGTGGTGTCCTGCAGGTGACGCTCACACGAACGTCCAGACACCACCCGCGACCAGCCGGGGGTAGGCGGCACCGAGCCGCCCCCACGGTGGATCGGTGCCTGCGAGAACCGTAGGTCGGCGCGGACGTGCTGGACAGGGCCAGGAGGCAATTCGGTACACCTGGACCGGTTTCTTGTCACCCGCGTCACAAAAAACCGGTCCGTCACCCCCTGAGTCGCCCGTTTCGCTTGTCGCTGGATCGGTGCGCGTGACTCAATCACCCTGTCGCCCCCACGACGAACGCAGAACCGGTGACGGCCGGATCGACCTGACGACCTCCTCGAGGTCGTGGACGGAGGGGACCCATGACGGCAGACCAGCTGATCGGGCCGGAGCGTGTCGGGGTCTCAGCGGCGTTCGGCCACTCGGGCAACCTGGCTCACGGACGCATCGTCCGCGCCATCTCACGCGTCACCGACGCCCCGATCGACCTGCGCACCCGCAGCCTCGTGGCGGCGTGCTTCGACGAGTTCCTGCGCGCCGACTGCCGTCCGCGCATCGCCCTGCGCGCCACGGGCCAGCTGATGGACGAGCTCGGTGCCGCACGGGCCCAGGTGGGGGTCTCGCGTCGCGACATCGACGCCACGTTCGTGCAGGTGCACGACATCGTCATGGGGTCGCTGACCCAGTTCACGCGCGGCCAGGTCGTGGGCGAGCCGATGCTGCGCCTGCGCCGTGACGTCAAGCACTACCTCGGTGGCCTCCATCGCCAGCTCTGCGCCGCCGTCGCCCGCGAGGAGATGCGGCAGGACCGTGAGCAGGCTGAGCGTGCCGCTCTGCAGGGCACCGTGGCCGCCCCCGCCGTCGACGGCCAGGTGCGGATGATCGTGGGTGTGGTCGACGAGCTGCCGCACGACCTGCTCGGCGATCCTCGCCTCCTGCCGGGACGCTCCTCCTTCGAGGTGCTGATGCCCGAAGGGGTCGACCCCGCCGAGCTCGAGAGCGTCGTCAGCGGCCAGGTCGTCGTCGGCCCGCTCGTGAGCGGAGCCGAGCTCGAGGAGTCCTCGGTCCTGGTGTGGCGGGCCGCGGCGCTGCTGCGCGAGGGCCGCGCGGCCGACCAGCGCCGACTCGTCCCGTTCTCCGACCTGCTGGGCGTGATGCTGGTCTGCGGCAATCCGGTGATGGCACGCCTGCTCGCCGCCAAGCACCTCGCTCCGCTCGCCCGTCTCACCCCGCACCGTCGCCGCGAGCTCGCCTCGACCCTGCTGGCGTGGCTCGAGCGCGGCGTGGCGGGCAACGTGCTCGCACGCGAGATCGGCGTGCCGCCGCAGACCGTGCACCACCGCCTCAAGCAGTGCCGCGACATCTTCGGCTCGGTCCTCGACGAGCCCACCCAGCGGCTTGAGCTCATCGTCGCCCTGCGCGCGACCCAGCCCGAGTGGGCCGGTCGTCCACAGGCCTGACGATCGTGACTTCCGCCCGTCGCCGGATCTTGGCATCCTAGGCGGGACGGGGGAGGATCGAGGGGTGACGACGTTGACCGAGCTGCAGACGTGGACCGTGATCGGCGGTTTTCTGACGGCGATCTTCGCCATGCTGGGCATCGTCACGTCGTCGTTCAACCGCACGATCCGCACCGAGGTGGGGTCGTTGCGTTCTGAGATCGGTCGGGTCGAAGGGCGCATCGACGCGCTCGGTGTCGAGATGCGCACCGAGTTCCGCCGCGTCGACGACCGGTTCGACCACCTCGACCGTGACGTCCAGGCTCTGACCCGTCACGTCTTCGGCCGCCCGGAGTAGGAGTGAGGGTCGGTAGGTTGCCGGGATGGCGCTGACGATCACCGACGACTTCCGGCGGGCGCTGGAGCTGCTCGAGGCCGGTGAGCACCTGTTCCTCACGGGCAAGGCCGGCACCGGCAAGTCGACGTTGGTCCGCCACTTCCTCGAGACGACCGACCGTCGCGTCGTGGTGGCGGCGCCTACGGGCATCGCAGCGCTCAACGTCGAGGGCTACACGATCCACCGCCTGTTCGGCTTCCAGTCGACGACCCATCTCGACGACGTGCGGACCGGCACCTACCGGCCGGGCCGGTTCATGAAGACCATCCGGTCGCTCCAGACGCTCGTGATCGACGAGGCGTCGATGGTGCGGGCCGACGTGTTCGACATGGTCGCGGCGGCGCTCGAGCGCTTCGGTCCGCGCCAGGGTGAGCCGTTCGGCGGGGTGCAGGTCGTGCTCGTGGGTGACCTCCTGCAGCTGCCACCGGTCGTCGAGGACCGTGCGGCGGAGCACTTCACGACGCACTACGAGACGCCGTACTTCTTCTCGGCCCACGCCTTCGACCGCGACCGATTTCCGACCGTCGCGCTCACCACGGTGTTCCGCCAGCTCGGCGACGACCGACTCACGTCGCTGCTCAACGCCGTGCGCGAGGGGGTGCTTCTCGAGCATGCGCAGGCCGAGCTCAACGCCCGGGTAGATCCGGATTTCGAACCCCCGGAGGACGAGCTCTGGTTGACGCTCGCTCCCTCCAACACGATCGTCACGGCTCGCAACCGCCAGCGCCTTGAGCGGCTCGAGGGCGAGCTCGCGGAGGTGCACGCGGTCGAGTCGGGTGACGTGTCGGGCTTCGACCCACCCACCGATGCCGTCCTGCGGGTCAAGGTCGGTGCCCAGATCA
>JAHEXN010000333.1 GCA_023252095.1 Actinomycetes bacterium
GCGGTGGCTCGCGATCGTGACGACCTGCGTGCCGGTGGCCCGCACGGCCTTGCGCAGCCTCAGGAAGATCGTGGCGGCCTCGTCCTCGGGCTCCAGCGCCACGAGCACGACGCGGCGCGCACGCGCGAGCTCGGCGTACGTGACCCCGAGCCCGGAGCCGGCAACATGAGCGGCCAGGAAGTCGGCCTCCTCGGGCCCGACGGCGCGGGACCTGAAGTCGACGTCGTTGGTGCCGAGGGTGACGCGGGCGAAGGCCGACCAGGCGTGGGCGTCCTCGAGCGTCAGCCGGCCGCCGGGCAGCAGTCCGACGGATCCGCGGACCGACTCCAGGAGACGACCCGCCACGGCGAGCGCCCCGGGCCACGACATGGGCTGCAGGTCACCGTTCTCGTCGCGGACGAGCGGCGTGCGCAGGCGGTCGTCCTGCCGGGTCCAGGTGAAGGCGAAGCGGTCCTTGTCGCTGATCCACTCCTCGTTGACCTCCGGCTCGTCGCCGGCGAGGCGGCGCATGACCGAGCCGCGGCGGTGGTCGACCCGGATCGCGGCACCGCAGGCGTCGTGCTCGGCGACCGAGGGCACCGAGACGAGGTCGAACGGGCGCGAGCGGAAGCGGTAGTCGGCGCTCGTGAGCGCGCCGACGGGGCAGATCTGGATCGTGTTGCCCGAGAAGTACGAGTGGAACGGTGCGCCCTCGGCGCCGTCGGACGACGGGCCGATGCCGACCTGCTGCTGGGCGCCGCGCTCGACCAGGGCAATGAACGGGTCGCCTGCCACCTGGTCGGAGAAGCGCGTGCACCGGGCGCAGAGCACGCAGCGCTCGCGGTCGAGCAGGACCTGCGCCGAGACCGGCACAGGCTTGGCGAAGGTGCGCTTGGTCTCGTGAAACCGCGACTCGCCGCGGCCGTGGCTCATGGCCTGGTTCTGCAGCGGGCACTCCCCACCCTTGTCGCAGACGGGACAGTCGAGCGGGTGATTGACGAGCAGAAACTCCATGTTGCCGCGCTGCGCCGTGGCAGCGACGTCGGACGTGAGATGCGTGCGCACGACCATGCCGGGTGCCGCCTCGATCGTGCAGGACGCCTGCGGCTTCGGGAAGCCGCGACCGTTGCCGGCGTCCGGGATGTCGACGAGGCACTGCCGGCACGCGCCGACCGGCTCGAGCAGCGGGTGGTCGCAGAACCGTGGGATCTCGATGCCGACGACCTCGGCCGCGCGGATCACGAGCGTGCCCTTCGGGACGCTGACGCTGACGTCGTCGATCGTGAGCGTCACGAGCTCGACCGGCGCCTGGGCCTCCCCCGCTCCTGGTGTGCTCTGGGCTTCGAGGGTCATGCGGTGGCCTCCGCAGCGAAGAGGGTGGACGCGACCGGCGGGAAGAGCTCGGACGACGGGGTGTGCATCCCGGCCTCGAACTCGTCGCGAAAGTGCTGGATCGCCGAGGTGATGGGGCTCGTCGCGCCGTCGCCGAGCGCGCAGAACGAGCGACCCAGGATGTTGCCGCACAGCTCCTGCAGCAGCTCGATGTCACCCGTGCGGCCCTGGCCGGAGTCGATCCGGCGCAGCACCTGGACGAGCCACCACGTGCCCTCACGGCACGGCGTGCACTTGCCGCACGACTCGTGCTTGTAGAACTCGGTCCAGCGCAGGACGCAGCGCACGACCGACGTGGTCTGGTCGAAGACTTGCAGGGCCTTGGTGCCGAGCATCGAGCCGGCGGCGCCGACGCCCTCGTAGTCGAGCGGCACGTCGAGGTGCTCGGCCGTCAGGATCGGGGTGGACGACCCGCCCGGGGTCCAGAACTTGAGCTCCGACCCGTCACGCAGTCCGCCACCCAGCTCGAGCAGCTCGCGCAGCGTGATGCCGAGCGGCGCCTCGTACTGGCCGGGCCGCTTGACGTGGCCCGAGAGCGAGTAGAGCGTGAAGCCCTTGCTCTTCTCGGTGCCCATCGAGCCGAACCACGAGGTTCCGTGCTCGACGATGGCCGGCACCGACGCGATCGACTCGACGTTGTTGATGACGGTGGGCGAGGCGTACAGGCCCGCGACGGCCGGGAACGGCGGACGCAGACGCGGCTGGCCGCGGCGACCCTCGAGGCTGTCGAGGAGCGCGGTCTCCTCGCCGCAGATGTAGGCACCGGCGCCGGCGTGGACCACGACGTCGAGGTTCATGCCAGAGCCGCCGATGTTCGTGCCGAGGTGGCCGGCTTCGTAAGCCTCTCGCACGGCCGCGCGCAGACGACGCACGACGTGCAGCACCTCGCCGCGGACGTAGATGAAGGCCCGCTCGGCCTTGATCGCTCGGGAGGCGATGATGACGCCCTCCACGAGCGTGTGCGGGCTCGCCATCATGAGCGGGG
>JAHEXN010000158.1:0-7424 GCA_023252095.1 Actinomycetes bacterium
GAGCCGGCGGTCGCGGTCGACCCGACCGGCCGCCGCCAGCACCTGCTGGCGCTGTACCCCGGCCCGGAGCTCATGGCGCGCGCGCAGCGCGGCGCGCAGGAGGGGAGAAGCATGCAGGAGCTGGTCACGGGACTGGCCGTGCGCGAGGTCCGCGTGGACGTCGACGACGTCGACCATCCCGAGGACGCCGCTCGGCACGGGATCGACCTGTGAGCGACCAGGAGAGCGTCCTCGCCTCCTGGGTCGCCGACGTGGGTCGCGAGCTCGGCCTGCACCTGGAGGTCGAGGTCGACGTCGTGCTGGACCTCGCCGGTGACGCCGCGCACGCCGTCGTGCGACCGGCCGCACCGCTCACGACGTTCCTGGTCGGCGTCGCGGTGGGCCGTGGCGCGCGTCTCGAGGACGCGCTCGGGGCCGTGCGGCGCGTCATCGCCGCACGCGAGCAGCAGGATCCCGGTCACCCGTGACGCGTGGCCCCTAGGCCTGACGCTCGCCGCCGGGCACCCACAGCACGTCACCCGTGCCTGCCGCGTGGTTGGCGACGCGACCGAGGATGAAGAGCAGGTCGCTCAGCCGGTTGAGGTACTTCGCCGTGAGCGCGTTCATGGTGTCGCCGTGCTCGTCGATCGCGGCCCACGCGGCGCGTTCGGCGCGGCGGGTCACGGTGCGGGCGACGTGCAGCTGAGCGGCCGCACGGGTGCCGCCGGGCAGGATGAACGAGCGGAGCTTCTCGACCCGCTCGTTGTACGTGTCGCACCACTGCTCGAGACGCTCGACGTAGTCGGGCTCGACCCGCAGCGGCGGGTACTCGGGGTCCGGGACGACGGGCGCGCCCAGGTCGGCACCCACGTCGAAGAGGTCGTTCTGCACGTGCGTCAGGACCGCCGCGACGTCCTCGGGCAGCTCGCCGAGCGACAGCACGACACCGATCTGGCTGTTGGCCTCGTCGACGTCGGCGTACGCCACGAGTCGCAGGTCGTTCTTCGAGGTGCGACTCATGTCGACCAGCGCGGTCGTGCCGTCGTCGCCCGTGCGCGTATAGATGCGAGTGAGGTTGACCATGTCGTGACAGTAGTCGCGGGGTCGGCTTGGGAGAAAACTCAGTGGTGGCCACCGGTGGCTGACGTGGTCGTCAGCCCTTCACGGCGCCCTCGAAGGTCGACGGCGGCTCCCAGCTCAGGGTGCGTGCCGCTCGCTCGAAACGCCGCACGACCAGGTCCACGACCTCGCGCTCGGGCGACGGGCTGAGCAGGGGTGCCGTGACGAGGTCGGCCCCCACGCCCTGCAACAGGTTCTGGAAGTACCCCGGCGCGAGCAGGTACGAGGCGACGACGACGCGGCGGGCTCCGTCACGGCGCGCTGCCGCGACGACCTCGGCCGCCGGGGTGCCGAACCGGCCGAGGTGCCCGACCTGCACCCGTCCTCCCCAGGTGCGCCGCAACAGTGTCGCGGCGTCGTCGACGTCCTGCAGCGCTCGCGGGTCGCTCGATCCTGACCCGGCGAGCACGACGACGTCCTCCTGCGTGGCGCCGACGTCGTGCAGGCGGCGGGCGCCAAGATCCGCGAGCGTCGCCTCGGGCCCGAGCGGGCGGGCCACGACGGCCGCCGGGTGGCCGGCGACGGCCTCGGTGATGTCGTGGTGGAGGTGGTACCCGCCCGAGAGCAGCAACGGCACGACCACGGCGGGGCGGCGCAAACCGGCCAGCACCTGCCCGAGGCGGTGCTCCTCGACGTCGACGACGGACTCGTGCACCTCGAACGGGCTGGCGGCCCGCCGGACGGCGGCGGCGACGCGGCGGATGACCTCCTGGCCGGCCGGATCGGCGGTTCCGTGGCTGCACAGGACCAGAGCGGGGTTCATCGCGGCGCCTCCGCATCGAGCCCAGAGTCAGGCCCAGCATCGAGTCCAGCGTCGAGGACGTCGAGCCGGTAGCCGCGCTTGACGACGGTGCGGATGGGGGCACCGGGACCCATCGCCTCGCGCACCCGGGCGATCGCGACCTCGGCGTTGTGGGGGTCGACCGAGTCGCCCGGGAGCGCGGTCAGGATCTCGCCCCGTGACACGACGGCTCCCGGTTCGGCGCTGAGACGACGCATGACGCACACGCCCGTGGGGGAGAGCGGGACGAGCTCGTGGTCGATCGTGACCGCCGTGGCGTGCACCCGGATCCGCCCGGCAGGGGTGAGGACGCCGCTGCCCTCGTGGCCCAGGTGGACGATCATGGCGCGGACCAGGGCGCCCAGTCGGCCACGATCCGGCACCAGGGGGATGAACCCGGCACGCTGGAGTGGCTCGGCCGTGACGGGGCCGACCGCCGCGAGCGACAAGCGGCCCTCGCGGTGGAGCGCGATCGTGGCGTCCTGGGCGTCGAGGTCGCGCACGGCCGAGAGCCAGGCCGACGCGCCAGGAGCGGACGTGAAGGCCACGGCGTCGTAGGCACCGCTCGCGGTGTCGCGCACCGCGCGCTCGACCGCGGCAGGGTCCGGGGGCGGGCCCCAGCGATAGATCACGAGGCTCGTGACGTGTGCGCCGCCCTCGGCGAGCACGTCCTCGAGGCCGTCGTCACCGGCGCCGTGGTGCTGGATCACGATGCGCGCGCCCTGGACGCCCTCGGCCCGGAGGAACTCGCCGATCTCCGCGGACGTCTCCGACTCCGCGACCCAGTCGGCGATCAGGCCCACGGTCTGGAGCGCACCCCGGGCCTTCGGGCCGCGGGCGACGAGGCGCACCTGCGCGAGAGCCGCGAGCAGGTCCTCGGTGAGGTCGGCGGCCTCCGCCGTCTCCCACCAGCCGCGGAAGCCGATGCCGGTCGTGATGACCACGAGGTCGGGCGGGCTCGCGATGAGGTCGCGGGTGCGCGCGAGCAGGGTCTCCTCATCGAAGTGGGCCTGCACCCCGAGCGTCGCGGCGACGTCGACCTCGGCGCCCCGCCGGGCGAGCGCGAGGGCGAGGTCGGAGGCGCGGCGCTGGGCCGTCACGAGGATGCGGGTGCCCGTCAGCACCATGCCGCTCGGCGTGCTGGTGCGGCTGCCGGAGTGGTTCATCGCGGTCGCACCTCCACGATGTCGTCGATGGGGCGCAACTTCCGCGCGCCGAACGTCTCCCGAGGATAGTCCAGCACCCGGTCGACACCGCGGGACGTGCAGGACATCGGGCTCCTCCTCGAGGTCGGTCGGGACGCATCGCCGGGCAGCGACGCCCCGACGCTAGGAGGCCCCCGTTACCGCGGGCGGCGCCCCAGGAGCGCACTCCGTTACGTCTTTCTCTCAGCCGTGGAGGCTTCGCTGTGAGAAGTCGCGGGTGGTGCTGGGTGACTCGCATCACGCCGACCCGGTGTCCGTCCGCGTTACCGCGCGGTAATCTGCCCCCATGCCTGACAAGCCCTGGGTGATGCGCACCTACGCCGGCCACAGCTCCGCGGCCGAGTCGAACGCGCTGTACCGCAAGAACCTCGCGAAGGGTCAGACCGGACTCTCGGTCGCCTTCGACCTGCCGACGCAGACGGGGTACGACCCCGACCACGAGCTCAGCCGTGGCGAGGTCGGCAAGGTCGGCGTGCCGATCCCGCACCTCGGCTCGATGCGCCGTCTCTTCCAGGACATTCCCCTGGAGGAGATGAACACCTCCATGACGATCAACGCGACCGCCATGTGGCTGCTCGCGATGTACCAGGTCGCGGCCGAGGAGCAGGGTGCCCCGCCCGAGAGCCTGGCCGGCACGACGCAGAACGACATCATCAAGGAGTACCTGTCGCGCGGCACGTACGTGTTCCCGCCCGAGGCCTCCCTGCGGCTCACGACCGACATGATCGCGTACACGGTCAACCACATCCCCAAGTGGAACCCGCTCAACATCTGCAGCTACCACCTGCAGGAGGCCGGCGCCACGCCCGTGCAGGAGCTCGCGTTCGCGATGAGCACCGCGATCGCCGTGCTCGACTCGGTCAAGGACTCCGGGCAGGTCGACGAGGCCGACTTCGAGAAGGTCGTCGGCCGCATCTCGTTCTTCGTCAACGCGGGAGTGCGGTTCATCGAGGAGACGTGCAAGATGCGCGCCTTCGGGCAGCTCTGGGAGGAGGTCACGCGTGACCGCTACGGCGTGACCGATCCCAAGATGCGCCGCTTCCGCTACGGCGTCCAGGTCAACTCGCTGGGCCTGACCGAGGCGCAGCCCGAGAACAACGTGCAGCGCATCGTGCTCGAGATGCTGGGCGTCACGCTCAGCAAGAACGCCCGCGCCCGCGCGGTCCAGCTCCCGGCGTGGAACGAGGCCCTCGGCCTCCCGCGCCCGTGGGACCAGCAGTGGTCGCTGCGGTTGCAGCAGGTCCTCGCGTTCGAGTCCGACCTGCTGGAGTACGAGGACATCTTCGAGGGCAGCCACGTCATCGAGGCCAAGGTCGCCGAGCTCGTCGAGGGCGCCAAGGCCGAGATCGACCGCGTCCAGGCCATGGGCGGTGCCGTCGCCGCGGTCGAGACCGGCTACATGAAGCAGGCGCTCGTGTCGTCGCACGCCGATCGCCGCGCGCGCATCGAGGCTGGCGAGCTCAAGGTCGTGGGCGTCAACTCCTACACCGAGACCGAGCCGTCGCCGCTGACCGCCGACCTCGACGGGGCCATCATGGCGTCCGACCCGAAGGCCGAGGCCAACGCGATCGCCGACGTCCAGCAGTGGCGCAGCGAGCAGGACCGGGCCGCGGTCGAGGAGGCCCTCGCGCGCGTCGCCGCCGAGGCCAAGACCACGACCAACCTCATGGAGGCCACGCTCGCCGCGGTGCGCGCCGGCGCCACCGTGGGGGAGTGGGCCCACACGCTGCGCGGCGTGTTCGGCGAGTACCGGGCCCCCACGGGCGTCTCGGGCGTGGTCGGCGTGGCCGAGGCCGGGGCCGAGCTCACGGCCGTGCGCGAGAAGGTCGCTGCCACGGGCGAGCAGCTGGGCGGACGCCTGCGCTTCCTCGTCGGCAAGCCCGGCCTCGACGGCCACTCCAACGGCGCCGAGCAGGTCGCGGTGCGCGCTCGTGACGCGGGCTTCGAGGTCATCTACCAGGGCATCCGGCTGACGCCGTCACAGATCGTGGCCGCCGCCGTGGCCGAGGACGTCGACGTCGTGGGCCTGTCGATCCTGTCGGGCTCGCACATGGAGCTCGTCCCGGACGTCCAGAAGGGCCTGGCCGAGGCCGGACTCACGAACGTCCCGGTCATCGTCGGCGGCATCATCCCCGACTCCGATGGTCGTCGTCTCGAGGAGTCCGGCATCGCCGCGGTCTTCACGCCGAAGGACTTCGGCATCACCGACATCATGGATCGCGTCGTCGACGAGATCCGCAAGGCCAACGACCTCGACTGACCGGGGGTCGACACGGCAAAGCGCCCCGACCGCACGGTCGGGGCGCTTCGTCGTCTGGGGTCAGTTCAGGACGCGGAAGTCCGAGGGCAGGCCTCCGCCGGCCACGATGTCCTTCGCGAGGTCCTGCAGCGCCATCAGCGCCACGGACTGCGAGAAGGGGCCGTACGAGACGCGGGCGACGCCGAGCTCGGCCTGGCGCGCGAGGGGGATCGAGCCGGGGTAGCCGATCGTCGTGAGGCGCTGCGGACCGTAGGCCTCGACGAGCTGCACGACGTCGTCCTCGGAGAGCGGGCCCGGCACGAACACGACGGGGGCGCCGACGTCGAGGAAGGCCTTGCCCCGCTCGATCGCATCGGCGATGACCTCGTCGTGCGGACGGTCGCCGGCCTTGGCCACGACGTCGGTACGGGCGTTCAGCACGAACGGGATGCCGGCTGCCTCGCCAGCCTTCACGACGGCCTCGACCGCGGCGACGGCGTCGGCCAGCGGCTTGACCTGGTCCTCGAGGTTGGCCCCGACGATGCCGACGTCGATCGCCTTGCGTGCGGTCTCGCCCGGGTTGCCGTAGCCGGCCTCGAGATCGGCCGTGACGGGCAGCTCGGTGGCGGCGGCGATGCGACCGACGGCCTCGATCATGAGGTCGACGGGGATGTTCTCGCCGTCCTCGTAGCCGTACATCGCGGCGATCGAGTGGCTGGCGGTGGCGAGGGCCTCGATGCCGTCGACGTCGGAGACGATCTTGGCGGAGATCGCGTCCCAGACGTTGACGACGGTCAGGAGCTCGGGGGAGGAGTGCAGGTCGAGGAGACGGTGGGCACGTGCGGCGATGTCGGTCATGGCACGACGGTAACGCGGGGTGCCACGGTCTGCACAGGGCCTGGTGAAGGCAAGCCGAACCTTCGGGAGGTCAGCCATTCCTTGCTGGAATCGCAGTCTTCTGTGGGAGTACTGTGGCGACGTCGCCGGGTGGAACGACCGGCCGGCGACCGCGGGAGGAGGAGGTGGACGATCAGGCCGCTGCGAGCTTCTTGCCCGACTTTCTCGACTTGCCCTTCGGGACCTTGACGAGCTTGCGCTTCTTGACGGTGTAGCCGTCGGGGAGCGTCCCGTCCTTGAGCATCTGGATGGGGCACCTCTTGCACCGCGGCTTGCTCACGCAGCACTTGTTCTTCGGCTTCTTCACCTTCTTCGCCACTGCCTCACCGTACACCGCACGGTCGAGGTCGACCCCTTCGGAAAGGACCACGATCATGGCTTCATCCGCCTTCGTCGCACGACTCAACGAGCAGCTCGGCTACGAGTTCGGTGCCCACCAGCAGTACGTCGCGATCGCCGCGTACTACGACGCCCTGACGATGCCGCAGATGGCGGCGCTGTTCTACAACCAGGCCGTCGAGGAGCGCGACCACGCGATGATGATGATCCAGTACCTGCTGGACGCCGACGCCGAGATCCGCATCCCCGCGCTCGAGGCCCCGGAGATGAGCTTCGCCGATGTCATCGCCCCCGTGAAGCTCGCGCTCGACCAGGAGAAGCGCGTCACCGACCAGATCAACGAGCTCACGCGAATCGCCCGCGACGAGAACGACTTCGCGTCGGACCAGTTCATGCAGTGGTTCGTCAAGGAGCAGGTCGAGGAGGTCGCGAAGATGAGCGACCTGCTGGCCGTCGTGACCCGTTCGGCGAGCGACTATGAGCGCATCGAGGACTGGGTCGCCCGCGAGGACAGCAGCGTCGGCGACGACCCGACCGCCCCCCGCAAGGCCGGCGCCTGATCCACCCCGTCGCCGCAGCCCCCGGAGCCCCCGCGGCCCGGGGGCTGCGCCGTCCAGCGGGCGGTGAGTGAGGGACGTGTGCGGACCTTGGGCGGTGAGCCAGTGACCTGTGGAGGACCCGGACAGGTCACTGGCTCACCGCCCGACCCGCGAACTGGCCACTATCTCACCGCTCGGTCGTGGCGTGACGCGGTTCAGAGGCGGTCGAACGTGAGGTCCATCCAGGAGATCCACTCGCCCTCGACCTGGCGCTCCCAGCGTGCGCACATCTGGTCGGTGCCGTGGTCGGTGCGGAACCAGCTGCG
>JAHEXN010000158.1:7434-7993 GCA_023252095.1 Actinomycetes bacterium
GTCGGCGCGGTCTCGAACGCGACCATCTGCCACCCGCCCTCGGGGTGCTCGCCGCCGACGACCTCGTGGGTCAGCGCCCGGTGGCCGTCACCCATCGCGACGTCGACCTCGTGCGCGATCCACGTGCCACCCGGCAACAGCGTGTAGGTGTCGGTGCCCGTGATCTCGACGACGACCTGACCGTGCTCGTCCACCACGCCACCGGACGTGCGCCAGTGGCCCAGGGCCGGGTGCAGGGGAGTCAGGTCGCTCATGGCCCCAGCCAACGGTGCCGAGCCGCGAACCGCAACCGTGCGCTGCCTCCGTCGAGTCTCGGGCGGTGAGCCAGGGCTCGTTCCGGGCGCGCAAACGTGCCACTACTCACCGCTCAGGGGTCAGAACAGCCGCAGGCTCGGTTCGCCGATGCCGCAGAGGGTGTCGTAGTCGACGACGACGCACTGGATGCCGCGCACGGGGGCGGATCTTCGGGTCGCGGTTCATCAGCTCGAGTCTGCGGGTCAGTTGCCTCACGCCTCAGAGGCAGTCGTTTGTCCGCTGCTTCGACTTCGCGGGGATCAGT
>JAHEXN010000159.1 GCA_023252095.1 Actinomycetes bacterium
GGTCGTCGTGCCGTCGCTCAGGTGGTAGGCCACGCGGTGGTAGGCGCCCGGGTAGTCGCGGGCCTCGAGCTCGGCCTGGGCCACCGCGGTCTGGAACGTGACGTCCCAGAGGGTGGGCGCGTCCTGCGTGTACGCCTCGCCGCGCGCCACGTTGCGCAGGAAGGCGCGCTGGCTCGTGACCTGCGCGGAGTCGCCGATCGTCGTGTAGGTCTGCGTCCAGTCGACGCTGAGACCGAGGGTGCGCCACAGGTTCTCGAAGACCTTCTCGTCCTCGGCCACGAGCTCGTTGCAGAGCTCGATGAAGTTGCGCCGGCTGATCGGGACCTGCTTCTTCGCGTCGGGCTTCGCCGGGCGCTCGAAGGCAGGGTCGTACGGGATCGTGGGATCGCAGCGCACGCCGTAGAAGTTCTGCACGCGGCGCTCGGTCGGCAGGCCGTTGTCGTCCCAGCCCATCGGGTAGAACACCTCGAAGCCGCGCATGCGCTTGTAGCGCGCGATGACGTCGGTGTGCGTGTAGCTGAACACGTGGCCCACGTGCAGCGATCCCGACACGGTGGGCGGAGGCGTGTCGATCGAGTACACCGCTGAGCGCTCGGCGGGGCGCTGGAACCGGAACGTGCCCTGGTCCTCCCATACGCGGCTCCACCGCTCCTCGAGACCTTCGAGGACGGGCTTCTCCGGGACACGGCTCGCGGGGGTGTTCACGGGAGATGAGTCTAGGCGGCCTCCGCATCCGCCCCGTCCGCGGATTCCCGCGAGACCGCCGGAAACTTCCTGGGTGGGGGCACCTTTCAGCACGAGGTGCGAGGGGGAAACCCAGGAATCCCGCATCGAGCACACAAAGCTTCGTGCGCTCGATGCGGGATTCGAGCGTGGGGGCACCTCCCACGACGAAGTCGTAGGGGGACTCGTGGGAATCCGCGCGAGAGTTCAGGCCTTGTGCTCGGGGGCGGCCTCGGCGTGCAGCTCGTCGACCGGATCGGCGGGGTGGTCGGGGTCGGCGACGTGGTGCGAGCCGTCGGTACGCCACAGGTGGCTCGGCCACCACATCCACCGGCCGACGTCCAGCGTGAGGGCCGTCACGAGCACCGATCGCACGATGATCGTGTCGAGCAGGACGCCGAGTGCCACGACGAAGCCGAGCTGCGCCAGGAACACGATCGGCAAGGTGGCCAGGGCCGAGAACGTGCCCGCGAGCACGAGACCGGCTGACGTGATGACGCCGCCCGTGGCTGCGAGGCCGATCAGAGCCCCCCGACGCGTGCCGACCTTGATCGACTCCTCACGGACCCGGGTCATGAGGAAGATGTTGTAGTCGATGCCGAGTGCCACGAGGAACACGAACGCGAACAGCGGGAAGGACGTGTCGGTGCCGGCGAAGTCGAAGACCTGCTGGAACACGACCGCGCTGATGCCGAGCGCCGCGCCGAAGGACAGCACGACGGTGCCGAGCAGGATCAACGGCGCCATGATCGAGCGGAGCAGCACGCCCAGCACGAGCAGGACGACCAGCAGGATGAGCGGGATGATGAGCTGGTTGTCGGCGGACGAAGCCTCGCGGATGTCGAGGCTGATGGCCGAGATGCCGCCGACCTGCGCGTCGGCCCCGTCGATCGCGTGGACGACGTCGCGGGCTCGCTCGACGGTGTCGTAGGCGTCCTCGGTGTCGGAGGCCGTGGTGAGGGTGCGCTCGAAGTAGACGATGCCGTCCTTCGCGACCCCGGCTGTGCCCTCCGCCGGGTTGTCGGTGGGCGTCGACGAGCCGGGCTCGAGGCCCTCGATGGTGTCGAGGGCCTTCGACACCGCGACCGCCTCGCTGGCGTTCGCGACGACCTGCAGAGGGGAACCCTCACCGGCCGGGAAGTGCTGGGCGATGACCTCGTCGGCGACGATCGAGGGCTGCTCCTTCGTAAACGTGTCGGCGTTCGCGAGCACGCCGGAGTTGAGCTGGGTCATGCCGACGCAAGCGAGGCCCAGCAGCACTGTGGTGGTGACCCACACGGTGCGGGGGCGCTTGGCGACCTGGGTGCCCACCCGGCCCCAGAGCCCGCTGCCCTCAGCCTTGACGTCACCGAAGCGCGGCACGAACGGCCAGAACACCCAGCGCCCGAAGATCACGAGGAGCAGCGGCAGGACGATCAGCATCACGAGCAGCGCGACGACGATGCCGGCCGCGGTGACGGGGCCGAGCCCCGCGGTGGAGTTCATCTGGGCAAAGCTGAGGCACAGCAGGCCGATCACGACCGTGAGCCCGCTCGCGACGATGGCAGGTGCGGCACGGCGCAGCGCGTGGCTCATCGCGTCGATGCGGTGCTCGAAGTTGCGCAGCTCCTCGCGGTAGCGGGCCACGAGCAGCAGGGCGTAGTCGATGCCGGCGCCGAGCACCAGCACGGCCAGGATGCCGGCGCTCTGGCCGTTGACCGTGAGATCGGCGTACTTCGCCAGCAGGTAGACGACACCCTCCGCCGCACCGACGCTGAGGATGCCGCAGAACAGGGGGATCAGCCAGAGGAACGGGCTGCGGTAGGTCAGCAGGAGCATCACGATCACGACGCCGAGGGCCGCGAGCAGGAGGATGCCGTCGATGCCGGCGAAGGCCGTGGCCTGGTCGGCGCCGAAGGCGAGCGGGCCACCCACGTATCCCTGGAGGCCGCCGCTGGAGTGGGACTCGACGATGTCGCGCATCTCGTCGATCGCATCGGGCAGCTCCTCGAAGCCCGCCGTGTCGTCGATCTTGTACGTGACGATCAGCTGCAGGGCGGTGCCGTCCTCGGAGGTGAGCTTGGCGACCAGGTCGTCGGAGATCCCGTCAGCGGAGGCCGTGGCGAGCGTCTGCTGCGCGGCCGGGTCGAGCGCCAGGGCGGCGGGGGAGATGGCACTGACGACGTTCTTGTCGAAGTCCAGCAGCTCGAGCAGCGCGTCCCGGGCGGCCACGACGTCGGCGGCCGTGATCCCGCTGTCGCGCACGAAGGCGACGATTGCGGGGGACTCGTCGTCGCTGGCGAGCTCGGACGTGCGCTCGATGACCTCGGTGGACTCGGCGTCGCCGGGCAGCCAGCTCGCGATGTCGTTGTCCTGGACACCGCTGAGCTTGCCGGCCATCGAGGCGAAGGCGGCGAGGGCGACGACCGCGACGACGAGGCCGACGATGATCATGACCCACGCGCGCAGTCGCGACGGCCGAGGCGCGGGGGAAGAGGGCGGGGAGCTGTTCATGGGGGATCCTTCGAAGGCACGCTGCACGCTCACGGTGGTGCAGGTCGCGCTCATCATGGTGCCCTGAACCGACACTTGGCGATGGGGGAAGTCCCTCATTCGTCCCTGAGGGCGTGACGGGGTGGTGTCGACTGCGATACTGAGGGAGATGAGACCCTCCTTCTCCGAGGTCGAGCACGCGTTGCAGGGCCGTTGGCCCGAGACGCGCCTCGAGCCCTCGCTCGACCGCATCGCGGCGTTGACCCGGCTGATCGGCGACCCCCAGCAGGCGTTCCGCGTCGTGCACCTCACGGGCACGAACGGCAAGACGTCGACGGCGCGCATGATCGACGCCCTCCTGCAGACCCTCGACCTGCGCACCGGGCGCTTCACCAGCCCGCACCTGCAGTCGATCACCGAACGCATCAGCCTCGACGGCGAGCAGCTCTCGGAGGAGGCCTTCGTCGACGCGTTCGCCGACGTCGCGGCGTACGCGCAGATCGTCGACGAGTCCCAGCCGCACCCGTTGTCGTTCTTCGAGATGACCGTCGCGATGGCCTATGCGGCGTTCGCCGACGCGCCCATCGACGTCGCCGTGGTCGAGGTCGGCATGGGAGGCGCTTGGGACGCCACCAACGTCGCCGACGCCGACGTCGCCGTCATGCTCCCGATCGCGATGGACCACTCCCGCTACCTCGGTGACTCTCTCGAGGAGATCGCCCAGGAGAAGGCCGGCATCATCAAGCCGGGCGCCCGGGTCGTCGTGGCCGAGCAGGAGCCCGAGGTCATGGACGTCATCGGCCTGCGCGCCACCGACGTCGGTGCCACCCTGGTTCGTGAGGGGGTCGACTTCGGTGTCGCCGCGCGGCTCGTGGCCGTGGGTGGTCAGCAGCTCGACCTGCAGGGCATCGGCCGGCTCTACGAGGACGTCTTCCTGCCCCTGCACGGGGCGCACCAGGCCCGCAACGCCGCGCTCGCGCTGGCCGCGGTCGAGTCGTTCCTGGGCGGCCGCGAGCTCGATCCCGACCTCGTCCGCTCGGCGTTCGCCTCGGTGCACTCCCCGGGCCGGCTCGAGGTCGTGCGACGCAGCCCCACCGTGCTGCTCGACGCCGCCCACAACCCGCACGGCATCGAGGCGTCGCTCGCCGCGATCAGCGAGGAGTTCACGTTCAGCCCGCTGATCGGCGTCGCGGCCGTCATGGCCGACAAGGACGTCGACGAGATCCTGCGGGCGCTCGACGGTGTCGTCGCGCACCTGGTCTGCACCCAGAACTCCTCCGACCGCTGCATGCCGGCTGGCGAGCTGGGCGACATCGCGCGCGACGTGCTCGGCGACGAGCGCGTCACGGTCGTGCCGCAGCTCGACGACGCGATCGTGCGGGGCATCGCGCTCGCCGAGGCGCTGGAGGGCTACGAAGACGCGATCGGCAGCGGCGGCGTGCTCGTCACGGGGTCGGTCGTCACGGTTGGCGAAGCCCGCACCCTGCTCGTGTCCTCGGAGGCTGAGGGCGCCGAGCGATGAGGGCCCGGCTGTGCGCGGCGATGCTGTTCTTCGAGGCGATCCTGCTGGGCCTGTCGACGCCGGTCATGATCACGGTCGAGGACGTCGACCGCGGTCTCGCGCTGTGGCTGGGTCTCGGCCTCGCCGTGGCCTGCATCGTCGTGGCCGGGATGCTGCGGCGGCCTGGCGGCTTCGTGCTCGGCCACGCGCTCCAGGTCGCCGCCGTCGCGCTGGGCCTCCTCGCACCGGCGATGTTCTTCGTGGGCGGGCTGTTCGCCGTGCTGTGGTGGGGCGCCTACCGCTTGGGCGGCACGATCGAGGCCGACCGGGCCCGCTGGACGGCCGAGGCGGAGCAGGCGGCCGAACGCCGCGAGAACGGCGGCGCCGCAGAGGTGTGAGGCCGCCGCAGCGGGGCTAGTCTCGACGTATGGTCCGGATCCTGGCCGTCGCCGACGAGGTCGCCCCCCGCGTGGACGACATCGGCGTGCGCACGATGCGCCCTGACCTGGTGCTGGCTGCGGGTGACCTGCCGTGGGACTACCTGGAGTTCCTGGCCTCGTGCCTCGACGTGCCGGTCGTGTTCGTGCCGGGCAACCACGACCCCCAGATCGAGGGGCGGTCGCCGTGGGGCGGTCCTGCGCTCGAGGGCACCCGACCCCATGGAGCGACCAACGCCGACGGTCGCGTCGTGGAGGCCGCCGGGCTGCGGATCGCGGGCCTCGGTGGCAGCGTGCGCTACAACCGCGGCCCGCACCAGTACACTCAGCGCGAGTACGGACGCCGCGCCCGCCGCCTGTCGCGCCGGGCCCGTCGCACGGGGGGCATCGACATCCTCCTGACCCACGCCCCGCCCCGCGGCCTCGGCGACGAGGACGACGGCCCCCACGTCGGGGTCGAGGCGATGCACGACCTGATCGCCGACCTGACGCCGCGCTGGCACGTGCACGGGCACATCCACCCGCACGGATTCCCGCGGGCCGACCGGCACGTGGGCTCGACGACCATCACCAACGTGGTGCCCTGGCGCCTCCTGGAGGTCTGACGTGCCCCGTGAGAGTGGCTCGCCCCGAGTCGACGCCGAGAGCGATTTCCTGCGCGCCCGTCGCCAGCAGGTGTTGGCCGGACTGGCAGCGCGCGTGCGGGGGGCCACCGACGACGTCGTGCAGTCGATGTCGTTCGACGAGGTCGTCACGGCCCTCGGTCGGCGCGGTGAGCACTACGCGGGCACCCGGGTCATCCCGCTCGACGCCATCGTGGGCTCGGTCGACAAGGTCAAGGACTTCGACCGCCGCTTCCGACCGACCTCGACGCGGAGCCGCGAGCGCTGGGAGCGACTGGCGCTGGCGAGCCGGAAGGGTGAGGAGATCCCGCCGATCGAGGTCTACCAGGTCGGCGACTACTACTTCGTCCGCGACGGGCACCACCGGGTGTCGGTGGCCCGCAGTCTCGGGGTCAAGCTCATCGAGGCCCGTGTCACCGTCGTCGACACCCTCCTGGCTCCGGTCGACGTCGAGGCCCGCACCGACCTCGAGCTCAAGCACTGGCGCCGGCTCATGCTGGAGCGGGTGCCCTTCACGGGTGAGGCGCGCGCCGCCGTCGCGGTCGACACGCCCGCTCTCTACGGCGAGATCGCCGAGACCGTCGAGGCCTGGGCGACCCGCGCGATGCACGCCGAGGGCGCCTACATGGACAAGGACACGATGGCGCGCCGCTGGTACGAGGAGGAGTTCCGGCCCGTCGTGGACCTCATAGAGGAGGCAGGGGTTCGGGGCCCGACCGAGCGCCCGGCCGAGGCCTACCTTCGAGTCGCCTGCGAGCGCTACACGCTGATCCGCGACCACGAGTGGAGCGCGGAGATCATGGACCAGGTCAGCAAGGGCAAGCGTCGGCGGAAGTAGCTGCGGCCGCTCGAGACAGCGGTGACCTGACCGCATAGTGCTCGACCGACAAGCGGCCACGGACCAAGCGGGGGCGGCGCGGGCGTTGATGCGTTCAGGCTGCTCCGGCCACCCGAGTGCATCATTCCCGGGCCCCCACGGCGAAGGTCAGCTGTCGACGGTCAGTGCCGAAGCCGCTACAGCCCCACCGTCAGGTTCTCGCCGCTGGACGGGTCGAACAGGTGCATCTGGTCGGTGTCGATGAACAGGGTCGTGTGCTCGCCGTCCTCACCCTTGCTGGCCGCGTCGAGCGAGACGATGAGCTGGGTGCGCAGCGAGTCGCCGTCGGCCTCGCGAGCCAGCTCCTTGAGCTGGTCCTGCACCTGCGGCTCGGCCTCGTAGGGCACGTAGGCGTACTGCTGGTCACCCAGCCACTCACGGACGTCGATCGTGGCCTCGAAGGTACGAGCGGAGTCGACCGAGTCGTCACCGATGACCGAGACGTCCTCAAAGTGCTCGGGGCGGATGCCGGCCATCAGCAGTCCCTTGCCCTCGGTGGCCTTGGCCTTCGCTGCGGGCAGGGGGAACGTGCCGAACGGCAGCGTGACCTGGCCGTTCTCGACCGTGGCGGGCAGGAAGTTCATGGGGGGAGACCCGATGAAGCCCGCGACGAACAGGTTGACCGGCTGCTCGTAGAGCTCGCGTGGCGTGGCGAGCTGCTGCAGGATGCCGCGCTTCATGACGGCGACGCGGTCGCCGAGCGTCATGGCCTCGGTCTGGTCGTGCGTGACGTAGACCGTCGTGATGCCGAGCTTCTTCTGGAGACGCGCGATCTCCGTGCGCATCTGGCCGCGGAGCTTGGCGTCGAGGTTCGACAGCGGTTCGTCGAACAGGAACGCGTCGGCCTCGCGCACGATGGCACGGCCCATCGCGACGCGCTGGCGCTGACCGCCCGACAGGTTGGCGGGCTTGCGCTCGAGGTGCTCGTCGAGGTCGAGGGTCTTGCTGGCCTCGCGGACCTTCTCGTCGATCTCCTTCTCGGGACGCTTCTGCAGGCGCAGCGGGAAGGCGATGTTCTCGTAGACCGACAGGTGCGGGTACAGCGCGTAGTTCTGGAACACCATCGACAAGTTCCGATCACGCGGGGCGAGGTCGTTGACCCGCTTGCCGCCGATGACCATGTCGCCGTCGGTGATGTCCTCGAGGCCCACGATCATGCGCAGCAGGGTCGACTTCCCGCAGCCCGACGGGCCGACCAGGATCAGGAACTCCCCGTCCGCGACGTCGATGCTGACGTCGTTGACAGCCGGGAAGCCGTCGCCGTACTTCTTGACGATGTTCTTCATCTCGATGGCAGCCATGGGTCAACCCTTCACTGCGCCGGAGGTCAGGCCGGCAACGATCTTGCGCTGG
>JAHEXN010000160.1 GCA_023252095.1 Actinomycetes bacterium
GCCCGGCCACCTGGGCGGTGCGCCGGCACAGCAGGAGCTGTACTCCCGGCTGCAGAGCCCCGACGAGGCAGCGCGGGTCTGGGACCTGTCGCAGGAGCTCGCGGGGGTCACGTTTCCCTGAGGGTCGTTACTCCGCGGGGCGGTGCTCGCGGTAGTCGAGGTCCGCGAAGCCGGCGCGGGCCGCGGCGAGGAGGCTGCTCCGGAACTGCCGGGTCGTCTCGGCGGTGTCGGCAAAGCTCGAGTCGGCCCCGTGGAACATCCCGGGCACGACGTGCAGTCCGCAGCTGACGCCTGCCGACTCCAGCCGCTCGGCGTAGTGCACGGCCTCGTCGTGGAACTGGTCGACGTCGCCCACCCCGACCCACGCCGGTGGGAGGCCCGTCAGGTCCTTGCGGCGAGCGGGGGCGGCGTAGGCAGGTGCGTCCGCGCCTCCGGCCGGGCGACCCAGGTAGCTCGTCCACCCGAACCGGTTGGACGCCGCGGTCCAGACGAGCCAGGGCCGCCTGCCGTGCGGCCCGACGGGCGTGCGGTCGTCCAGCATCGGATAGATCAGGAGCTGGAACGCGACGGGCACGCGGCCCTCGTCGTGGGCGCGCTGCGCGAGCCCGGCAGCCATGCCGGCACCGGCGCTGGCACCCCCGATCGCGATGCGGCTCGGGTCGATCCCGAGGCGTTCGGCGTTCTTGTGCGTCCACGCGAGCGCCGCGCTCGCGTCGTCGAGCCCTGCTGGGAAGGGGTGCTCCGGCGCGAGGCGGTAGTCCACCGACACGACCACGATGCCGAGCTCCGCAGCGAGCCAGCTGCTGTGGTGGTGGTCGACCTCGGGCCGCCCCATGACGAAGCCACCTCCGTGCAGCCACACCAGACCAGCAGACCGCGCCGGGGCGTCCTGCGGTCGGTAGACGAGCACGCGCACGTCGCCGGCCTGCTCCTCGGTCACCTCGACCCCCTCGACCAGCGCCGAGTCGCCCGACAGGAGCCGGCGCATGAGCCTCAAGGTGGCCGGACCCTTCACTGAGAGCGGTGCCGCGAGCGACGGCCCCCGCAGGTCGGCAGCGACCTGCTCGAGGAGGGGGGCGTGGCGTCGGACGTGCCACGCGAGGGAGGTGCCGACGAGCCCGGCCGTCGCGGCACCGACAGCGGTCGTGGTGAGCAGGGCCCGTCGCACGTTCATGGAGTCATCGTGGCGCACGTCGGCCGACCAGGTGGTGGCGCACCGCGGGGTGGCCAGGATCGGGGTTGGGGCGTTTGATGGAGGAGTGACGACCTCGAGCAGTCCCGAGCCGCCGGCGCGCACGCCCAGCGTCTCCCACTCGATCACGGTCCGCCTGGAGGTGCCGGCCGGAGGATCGGCCGTCGGCGAGCTGACGTCGACGGTCGAGGCTGCGGGAGGACTCGTGACGGCGCTCGACGTCGCGTCGTCGGCCGTCGATGTCCTGCGCATCGACCTCACGGCTGCGACGTCCGACACCGACCACGCCGACGCGATCGTCGAGGCGCTCGTGGCGATGGGCGACGTGACGGTCAAGAAGGTGTCCGACCGGACGTTCCTGATGCACCTCGGCGGGGTCATCGAGACCGCGACGAAGCACCCGCTGCGGAACCGCGACGACCTGTCGATGATCTACACCCCAGGCGTCGCGCGGATCTCGCAGGCCATCGCGAAGGACCCCGAGGACGCGCGCCGGCTCACGATCAAGCGCAACAGCGTGGCCGTCGTGACCGACGGGTCGGCCGTGCTGGGCCTGGGCAACATCGGCCCGTACGCGGCCCTGCCGGTCATGGAGGGCAAGGCGGCGCTGTTCAAGGCGTTCGCCGACATCGACGCGTGGCCCTTGTGCCTCGACACGCAGGACACCGAGGAGATCATCGCGGCCGTCGCGGCGATCGCTCCCGGGTTCGCGGGCATCAACCTGGAGGACATCGCGGCGCCGCGGTGCTTCGAGATCGAGGCGCGGCTGCGCGAGCGTCTCGACATCCCGGTGTTCCACGACGACCAGCACGGCACCGCGATCGTCGTGCTGGCCGCGCTCGAGAACGCGCTGCGAGTCGTGCGCAAGGAGCTGGCCACGGCGCGCATCGTGCTGGTCGGTGCCGGAGCCGCCGGCACGGCCGTGCTGAAGACGCTTGTGCACGCGGGTGCCGCCGACGTGGTCGTGTGCGACGTCGACGGCATCATCCACCCCGATCGCCCGGACCTCGCCCCGTCGCTGCGGTGGACGGCCGAGCACACCAACGCGGCCGGGCTCACGGGCACGCTGCGCGACGCGCTTCCCGGGGCGGACGTGTTCATCGGCGTCTCCGCCCCGAACCTGATCGGCGCGGCCGACGTCGCGACGATGGCCGACGACTCGATCGTCTTCGCCCTCGCCAATCCCGATCCGGAGATCGACCCGGCGCTCGCGCGGCAGCACGCCGCGGTCGTCGCGACGGGGCGGTCCGACTACCCGAACCAGATCAACAACGTGCTCGCGTTCCCCGGGATCTTCCGCGGCCTGCTCGACGCGCAGAGCCGGGGCATCGACATGGACGTGCTGGTCGCGGCGGCCGACGCGATCGCCTCGACGGTCTCGGCGGACGAGCTCGGCCCGAACTACATCATCCCGAGCGTGTTCCACCCGGACGTGCACGAGCTCGTGGCCACCGCGGTCCGCGACGTCATCGAGCGCTCCCGGACGTAACACTCTGGCCGCAGTCGTCGCGATCATGTAATACTGCGGACGAGGGCGGAACCGGTCCGCCGGCAGGAGGCATCGCATCGTGCGCGCGACCCACACCGTGACGAACCAGGTCCCACCGCTCGTCGACTTCGACGCGGCCGACCACGCCCCGATCCTCGAGGCGCTCCACCGCGAGGGCGCGGCCCACGCGGTCGAGGCACTGCACGAGGTCGGCCGGCTCGCCGGCAGCGCGGAGGCGCTCGGCTGGGGCGACCTCGCCGAGGCGCACCCGCCCGTGCTCCACACGCACGACCGCTACGGCCACCGCATCGACGAGGTCGTCTACGACCCGAGCTACCACCAGCTCATGGGGAAGGCGGTGTCGCTCGGCCTGGCGGGCTCGGTCTGGCGCGACCCGCAGCCCATGCCCCATCTGGTGCGGGCGGCGCGGTCCTCGGTCTGGGGCATCACCGACGCCGGGCACGGCTGCCCGATCTCGATGACCTACGCCGTCATCCCGGCGCTGCGGGCGAACGCCGAGATCGCCGCGCAGTACGAGCCGCTGCTCTGCTCGCTCGAGTACGACCCCTCGCTGGAGGCGCCGCTCGGCAAGCGGGGGCTCATCGCCGGCATGTCGATGACGGAGAAGCAGGGTGGCTCGGACGTCCGGGCCAACCGCACCGAGGCCGTGCCGCAGGCCGATGGCTCCTACCGGCTCACGGGCCACAAGTGGTTCACGTCCGCGCCGATGTCGGACGTCCTGCTGGTGCTCGCCCAGGCGCCGGGCGGACTCTCCTGCTTCTTCCTGCCGCGCATCCTGCCCGACGGCACGCGCAACTCCATGGCGATCCAGCGGCTCAAGGACAAGCTCGGCAACCACTCCAACGCCAGCGGCGAGGTCGAGTACGACGAGGCCACGGCCTGGCTCGTGGGCGAGGAGGGTCGCGGCGTGCCCACCATCATCGAGATGGTCAACATGACCCGCCTCGACTGCACGTTGGGCTCGGCCACCGGCATGCGCGTCGGTGTCCAGCAGGCCGTGCACCACGCGACGCACCGCTCGGCGTTCGGTGCGGCCCTCGTCGACCAGCCGCTCATGCGCAACGTCCTGGCCGACCTCGCGGTCGAGTCCGAGGCGTCCACGACGGTCGCGCTCTGGCTCGCGGCCCTGACCGACCGCGCTGCTGCCGGGGTCGAGGGGGCCGACTCGCTGCGCCGCATCAGCCTCGCGGTCAGCAAGTACTACGTCTGCAAGCGTGGCCCGCTCCACGCCGCCGAGGCGCTCGAGTGCCTGGGCGGCAACGGCTACGTCGAGGACTCGCGGATGCCGCGCCTCTACCGCGAGGCGCCACTCATGTCGGTGTGGGAGGGATCGGGCAACGTCGCTGCGCTCGACACCCTGCGCGCCATGACCCGTCAGCCCGAGACACTGCAGGCGTTCTTCGACGAGCTCGACGCCGCGGCCGGTGCCGACGCGCACCTCGATGCCGCGGTCGTGCGCCTCAAGGACACCTTCGCCGACGTCGAGACGATCCAGCACCGGGCCCGCACCGTCGTGGGCGACATGGCGCAGGCGCTGCAGGGCGCGCTGCTCGTGCGGCACGGCCACCCCGCGGTGGCCGACGCGTTCACGCGCAGCCGCCTCGGCGGCCAGTGGGGCACGGTCTTCGGCACGCTGCCCACCGGGGTCGACACCGCGGCGATCATCGAGCGCGCGGCGCCCAAGGTCGGCTCGTGAGCCCGGGGGAGACACGTGCCGCCTGGCGCGACGGTCACGCCGGTGGCGACCCGCTCTACGAGGGCCGCCCGACGCCCGCCGACCACGTCAACTATCCGACGCTGACGTACGAGGTCACGGGGCGCGTCGCGCGACTCACGTTCAACCGTCCGGCGCAGGGCAACGCGATCACGAACGACACACCCCACTACATCGCCCACGCGGTGGAGCGCGCCGACCTCGACCCCCGGGTGCACGTGATCCTGGTGAGCGGTCGCGGCAAGGGCTTCTGCGGCGGCTACGACCTGTCGATCTTCGCCGAGAGCGCCATGACCCCGCCGGGCGCCGAGGGCTTCGACGGCCCCCATCCTGTCGACGGCACGGTGCTCGACCCTGAGGTCCAGGCCCGCAACCACGACCCCGAGGGCACGTGGGACCCCATGGTCGACTACGCCATGATGAGCCGCTTCAACCGCGGCTTCTCCGCGCTGCTGCACGCCAACAAGCCCACCGTGGCCAAGGTCCACGGCTTCGCGGTGGCCGGGGGCAGTGACATCGCGCTGTTCGCCGACCAGATCATCTGCGCCGACGACGCCCGTATCGGCTACCCACCGACCCGGGTCTGGGGTGTCCCCGCGGCCGGCATGTGGGCGCACCGCATCGGCGACGCGCGCGCCAAGCGGCTGCTGCTGACGGGCGACAGCCTCACGGGCCGGCAGGCGGCGGAGTGGGGCCTGGCGGTCGAGTCGGTGCCGGCCGACGAGCTCGACGCGGCCACCGAGGACCTCGTGGGTCGCATCGCACAGATGCCGGTCAACCAGCTCGTCATGGTCAAGCTCGCCCTCAACAGCGCGCTCCTGGCTCAGGGCGTCGCGAACTCCGGCATGGTCAGCACGGTCTTCGACGGCGTCTCCCGGCACACCCGTGAGGGCTACGCGTTCCAGCAACGCGCGGCCACGGTGGGCTTCCGCGAGGCGGTGCGGGAGCGTGACGAGCCGTTCGGCGACGCGAAGCCCCGCACGCCCGAGCGGTGACCACGACACCTCAGGCCGTGCGGCCCCTCACCGCGCGGTCGGCGATCCTGAGCCTCCTGCTCGGAGCGCACCCGCCGGAGGCGCCGGGCAGCAGCATCGTGGGATGGGGGCGGGCGCTCGGCGTGAACGAGCCGGCCGTCCGGGTGGCCCTGACCCGCATGGTCGCGGCGGGCGACCTCGACCGGGCCGACTCGGTCTACCGCCTGAGCCCGCGGCTGCTTCGGCGGCAGGAGCGTCAGGACGCGGCGATCGAGCAGCGCACGCTGCCCTGGGGCGGCGAGTGGCATGGCGCGGCGGTCACGGCCGTCGGTGCTGGTGCCGCGGCGCGGGCCGACCTCCGCCAGCGCATGGGTGCGGCGCGGTTCGGTGAGCTGCGCGAGGGATTCTGGATGCGACCGGCCAACCTCGACTGGACGCCGGACCCTGCCGTGGCCGGGAGCCTCGAGGTCATGACGGTCCGCCCCGAGCGGCCAGCGGCCGAGCTCGCCACGGCCCTGTTCGACCTCGACGCGTGGGCCTCGACCGCGCAGGAGCTCACGGTCTCGCTCGCGGCGGCCGAGCACCTGGCCGAACGCATCGCGATCGCCGCTGCCGTCGTGCGGCACCTCGTCGCCGACCCCCTGCTGCCGGCCGAGCTCCTGCCACCCGACTGGCCCGGCCCTGGCCTGCGGAGCACGTACTCGACCTTTCGCGAGGACCTCGTCGAGCGCATCAGCGGCTGACCTCAGGGTGACGAGTTCCTGGGGTCCCGCCCGGCGGCGTCGGAGAGTCCGAGCGTGCGCGTCGCGGCGCGCGGGTTGCGATGAGGGAATCGCTAGTCGTTGCCGGTCGAGAGCTCCGACGGGTCAAGGTTCTCGCGCACCCAGGCGGCGAACCCTGGGAGGGTGAACTGGAGCTTGCCGAACTCGGGACTTTCGATCAGACCACGCTCGAGTAGCTGCTGACGGGCGGCGCCGACCGCGCCGGAGGTGGGAGCGACGCCGAGGTACGCGGCGATCGAAGACCTCGAGACGGGCTCCTCTGAGACGGGCCCAGTACCTGTAGGTGTGGCGTGAGCCATCGCGCTCACGAAGTTCTTCTGGGTAGGAGTGAGCTTCGCCAGGCGACTCATGTAGAGGGTGTGGAGCCGGCGTGCGGCGGACTCGACGCCGTGCCGGACGTGCTCCGGGAGGATGGTGGATCCCGGCAAGGGGCGGGCGTGGGCCCATGCCCCGTCACCCAGGAGCTGTACGTGCTGGGGGTACCCACGGGCGGCCGCGATCGCGGCAAGAATCGCCTCGTCGGTCCAGGTGACGGCGACGGCTTCGGCGGGTATCCGGAGCGCCTCCGCCACTGCGACTTCACCGAGCAGGTCGACCTGGTTGAAGTCCGTCCTCTCGCCGAACGTGGCGGCGTCGGGGACGGCCGTGAGCATCGAGGGTAGTCCGGCGCAGATGATGGCCACAGGGCATCCGTCGACAGCCCCGTTGAAGTGCTGCAGGGCGATCAGGAGGGACCGGCGATCGGCAAGCCTGGCCTCCTGGAACTCGTCGACGAACACGGCGAGGCCGTTTCGATCGTGGGCCCGCGCGAGAGTCGCGGCAGCAGCGAGCGACTCCTCGATCACGGCACTGTGGCGATGTGCAGAGACCTCGGCGCCGAGCTTGGCCCCCGGGACGCCGACTTCGAGCGCCACCTTGTCCAGCCGGCCGAGAAGGCTCTTGGCGCGGCCTCCGAATGAAGCCTTGCGAAGCTCGGTCGACAGCCACCGGGCGAGCTCGGGTGCGAAGTCGACGTCGTCTCGGCCGGTGGCCCAGACCGTCAGGAACCCGGCGTCCTCCGCATCGGACTGTGCTCGTCGAAGCAGAGACGTCTTCCCAAGCCCGCGTGATCCGTAGAAGGCCAGCAGCGGACCGCCGGCTCGTCCGAGCTGCTTGGTGCGCGCAAGGCGTTCACGGATGGCTTCCAGTTCTCTGGATCGACCTGCGAGGTAGTGAGGCACCGCGCCGGGCGAGTAGGGGCTCGGAATCACTCGGGCTCCTCATAGCTCTTGATAGGTCCTGATAAGTAGACACCACTTATCAGGACCTATCAAGAGCTATGAGGAGCTATCAAGAACGAGCGTGAGTGATGGAGGAATCGTGGGCCGTCGCGCGTCGGTCGCGGAGGCCGAGCTCCTACCGCCGGACTGGCCTGGCCGGCTTGCGGAGCCGGCTCGGGCTCCAAAACTTGTCATGCAGGTGACAAGTTTTCCCGCCTGGCGAAGTCTTTCTTGTGAACAACCTAAGAAACGCGTGACGGCCAACCTGCGGGACCGGTCTGATGTCGCCATGTCGCGTCACCGCATCAAGGCCCGCCGGGCGACCTCGCCCGCGATCGTCGCCGCTGTCATCGTCGGGTTGGTGGCGACGGCGTTCGCCGCCGTGGAGGTCTCGACCCCATCGTCCGACACCGTCCCCGAGCCGGTGGCGATGGAGATCCCGCAGATGCC
>JAHEXN010000161.1 GCA_023252095.1 Actinomycetes bacterium
CCCACCGGGACCCTCGACGAACTCCGCGAGATCCACCGACACCCGTTCCAGGGCGTCTACGACTGGGCCGGCGAGGTCCGCACCGTCGACATACGCAAGCCCGGACCCGACGCTCAGCCGTTCCTCGCCGTCTCCCGAATCGAAGGGGCCGCCCAGTACGTCCACGACGAGCTCAAGGCCGACAGGTTCCTTTCCGGGCTCGAGCGCGAGCCCTTCGTCGAGCGCCTCGCCCACCACTACGACCAACTCAACTACCTGCACCCGTTCCGCGAAGGCAACGGCCGCGCCCAACGCGTGTTCCTGACCCAGCTCGCCGAGCACGCCGGATGGCAGCTGGACTGGCGCGGCGTCAGCGGCACCGAGAACGACGTCGCCTGCCGGGCCGGCGCCGAGGACTTCGACCTCGCACCGCTGAGATCGCTTCTCGATCGCGTCGTCGTCGGCCGAACCGAGGATTTGGAAGCTCGCAGTGGTGCTCAGCGGGCACGCGCCGCCTTTGGTCACCGTTCACCGCAAGCCAGCAGCGGCAACCGGTCAGATCGGATCCCCCGCAGGATCAGGGCAGCGTCACCCGAGATCGAGCGATGACCAGGAGCAGGTCACCTGGCCCTCGACCACACGTTCCACACGATCTGACGGTCGTCGTCGCGCGCGGTCGTCAGGTAGGTCCAACCCGCTCCCACGCGCGCGGAGGCCACGGCGTCCGGTGACGCTTCGACCAGGGGGAGCGTGGCGAAGTCGTCGGCCAGCTGCAGGCGGCCTGAGGACTCGTCGAAGACGAAGGTGTCGACCTCGATCTCCATGCCCGATTCTCCCACCAGCGGAGTGCCATCGGTGCAGTTTGTTCGTCATGCCGGGGGAGCGGCTTTCCGAATCTGATGGATATCCCACACATGGTGGTGCGCGTCGTGGGCGCTGTTTCGGGCTACGTCGTCAGCGAGACGCCCAGTTCGTGATCTGAGCGGGTCGGCGTCACAGAGCGCCAAATTCGAGGCCTGAAGTCGGCCGAGGGCCGACCGGCCTGGGACTGCGCATTTGCTGCGAGTATGTGGTGATGACGAGGTGGATCCGGTCGTTCTGGGACGAGGAGCATGCAACCTTCTTCTGGGAGATCGGCGAAGACGGCTGGGTCACGCGCGGAGTCGAATGGGTCGGCCCAGAGGATGAAGTGCGATCTGCTGCTGCACTTGAGGAGGTTCTGCATGCACGGGACACCGTCGGGATCGAAGGAGTCCAGGAGTACGAGTCTCGATACGGAGTTCTAACAGACCAGCCGATTCGTGACTGGGATTTCCCGCACGAGGACATCGACGTCTTCGAGTTCGAGCGAGTGTGGGTTCAGGCACGTCAGGTGCTCGAGGACCAACACTTGGAGCGGGTCGAGTGGATCACGGTGTATGACCTTCGCGAGGATGCTCAGCTAACTGAGGCGATCCAGAACGCGACACTTACGCATCCGCAGTATGGGCTGGACCCATCGCCGGCGCTCTTCGGAAGTGACGACTGGTGGCAGGGCTTGGCGGACGGCCGCATTCCGCGTCGCACAGAAGTCGGAGCTGTCAGTGCTGTCCGGTGGACAGGCATGGGCGACTGGCCAGAGTGGACTTTCCGAGGCGACGACGGAGTTGAGCGTGAGTGGACCAGAGAGGGCGACCACACGCGATACGTCGCGGGCCTTCGGGCGCGAATCGAGGTCGTGACAGTCCGCTGGAAGCCGGGCGCATCGACAGTAGTAACGCGTGGCGATGACCCCGAACACGACATGCTGATCCGCGTCGAGCTAGAAGCGAGTGAGCGGAGGTCCGAGGCGCATGGCCCGGGCCCATTTCCTGGGGCCTACGACGATCTGCGCGAGCAGCAACAGGACGATCGGGGTTCACAACCTGGTGGTCGGGGTCGTCCACGTTTTGGCTGGTGGAGAAGGAAACGGTGACGCCCTGGAGGGGGGTGGGGCATCGGTTCGTCTGCGAGCCGATGATTCAATTGATGCAGTACGCATAGTGTTAGTTGACATAAGGTATATTATCGGCGTGTTCGCATTAGCGCCGAGTTGTACAAGTTAGCGGGTTTCGCGTAATATTGACCCATGAGTGAGATCAGTGTCAGTGATGCCCGTAGTCGCCTGGCCGACGTGGTCGACCAGGCCCGCGTCGACCATGACCCCGTCTACCTGACCCGGCGCGGCCGACGCGTGGCAGCCGTCGTCGACGCCGGTCAGCTGGAGCACTTGATCGAAGCCGCCGAGGACCTGGCCGACCTCCGCGCGGCGGCCTCCGCGCGGGCGGAGATCGAGGCCGGCGCGGAAGCGATCCCCTGGGACCAGGTCAAAGCCGACCTCGGGCTGGTCTGACCAGTGGCAGGTGCTTACCGCGTCGAGGTCGCGCCCGCGGCCGCTCGCCAACTGCGCAAGATGGACCCCCAAGCGATGCGACGGGTTCAGGCGGCGATCGAGCTCCTGGCTGATGAGCCGAGGCCGGCCGGGGCGAAGAAGCTCGTCCGCGGCGACGGCGAGTGGCGTGTCCGTACCGGTGACTATCGGGTCGTCTACGAGATCCGCGACCAGGTTCTCCTGGTGCTCGTGTTGGCCGTCGGCCACCGGCGAGAGATCTACCGCAGCTGATGCGCCGAGATCGGCCAGACTGTCAGTAGTCGGCTAGGAGTAGCGCCATTACCCGAACGGGCCCGTGGGCGGTTACCAGTCGACCTCGTGGCACTCGCGGGCTGCCGCCTGCTCGACCTGGAGCGTGGCGTGCTCGATCTGGTAGTCGTCTTTGAGGATGGCTCTGGCCGATTCGAGGATCCGCGGCAGGTCGTCAGTGTTGTCGCCGACAAGATGAGCGGTGGCCACGTTCATGCCAGAGGTCAAGACCCAGACGTGTAGGTCGTGAACGTCGGTGACGCCGGGGATCGCCCCGAGCCGCGCAGCGACCTCATCGATCGGCAGCCCCTCAGGCACGTGCTGGCCGAGCACCGCCAGAACCTGGCGTCCGAGGACGGCTGCCCTGACAGCCACGAACACGCCGATCGCGAGGGCGACGACCGTGTCCCACCGGGGCTGACCGGTGCTGGCGATGAGGATGCCTGCGGCGATCACTCCCACGGATCCGGCCGTGTCGGCGACGACCTCGAAGTAGGCGCCCTTGACGTTGAGACTCTCCGCAGCGCCACTGCGGAGCATCAGCATCACGACGAGATTGACCAGCAGGCCCAGGCCGCCGACCACGATCATCGGGGTCGAGGAGACCTCAGGGTCGTTGCCAATGCGGCTGATCGCCTCGATCACGACGTACACCGAGACGCCCAACATGATCAGGACCGTCAGACCCGAGGCGAACACCTCGGCCCGGTACGAGCCGAACGTGCGCCTCCCGGTGGTGTCCTTGCGGGTGGCGATCTTCGTCGCGGCGAGTGCCGCACCGAGCGCCACGACATCGGCCGCCATGTGACCGGCGTCGGAGATCAGCGCCAGGGACCCGGACAGCAACCCGTAGACGAGCTCGACGAAGAAGAAGGTGAAGATCAACGCGAACGCGATCGCGAGCTTGCGGCGGTACCGACCGCCCGCATGACCCGCCGGCGCCGGCGGGTGGCTGTGTCCTGCGCCCACTAGGGTCTCCTTGTTCGTGCTGTCCGACGAGCGTTCGCTCGGTCGGTGTGGTGCTTCACGGCTCGCCCGTGTGGGCCAATCGCTCAGTCGTGCGCGCTGGTCCCGTGGGTCGGGCACAGGGTGACGGCGAACCCCGTCAGGTCGAGCAGCCGCTCCGCAGCAGACAGCAGGTCCGTGGTTGCCTCGGGGTGCGTCACGCTGAACACCGAGGCACGTCCTTCCGGCCGCGACGTGACGAGCCCACAGTCCTTGAGGCACGCCAGGTGCTTGGAGACCGTCGACTGCGCCAGGCCGAGATGCTCGGTCAGCTCGACCACTCGGTGCTCGCCGAGCAGGAGGTGCTGGAGGATCACCAGACGCGACCGGTCACTGAATCCGTGGAACAGGCACGCCGCAGCCGTCAATGCGGCCTGACGGTCAGTATCGGTTACGGGAGTTGTCATCGCCATATGGCGATGATGGCACAGATCTCCATCTCCCGACAACCCTGAGCCAGACGGGCAGATTGCGATGCCTGCGGTCGGCCCGCTAGGGAAAGACATTGTGCTCGCGGAAGTACGCCTCGGGGTCGCCCGACGGCCCATCGCCTGGCTTGACCTCCATATGGAGGTGCGGTCCGGTGGATCGACCTGTCGATCCGGTGTACCCGACGGTCTCGCCCGCCTGGACCCGTTGACCTTCCTGGACGACGATGCGGCTCTGATGGCAGAACTTGACCACCACGTCATCGGTGTCGAGCTGGATCTGGGTCATGTTTCCGCAATTGCCCGCGTACCCCGCGGAGATGACGGTCCCCGAGGCCACGGACACGATGGTCGATCCGCTGGGGCCGGCGAGGTCCAGGCCGCTGTGACCGTTCCCCCAGATGGCGTTGCTGGTGCCGAACTGACCGCTGATTCGATAGCCCGTGACCGGCAGAACCCACTGATCGGCCTTGAGCTCGTCGGCCTTGACCTGCGAGGACGCTAGGAGGTCCTGCTGGGCCTGGAGGAGCTGCTCAGCCTGCGCCTGCGCCTGCTCCTCGAGCAGCTCTCGATCGAAGTCGCGGCTGACGTCCTGGCCAGTGCCGCCGGTGTCCGACAGAGCCCGTCGGTCGCTGGGCAGCGCGCCCGGCTCGGGCGGCTCGGGCGAGGCCGTTGCTCCCCATCCGGCGATCAGCAGGGCGAGGGTCCCGAACACCGCGAAGGCCGGACCGAAGCTGGGCCTGGTGTCCCGTCGGCGCCCACGTGTGGTGCTGACGGTGCGTCGACGACCGGTGTCCAGGCGACGCTTGGGCGCCGGGGACGTCATGAAGCGCCCCGTCGGTGCCTGACGGCCTTGAATGCCCAGGCGAACAGCACTGCCAGGACCAGCGCCGTCACCACTCGGAGCATCACGGCCGAGCTGCTCGCGCCGTCGCCGTCCTCCACTCCGGCGGCACCGTCAGAGCCTGCGGCACTGTCTGCTTCCTCGCCGCGGTCATCAGCCCCGGAGGTCGACGAGTCGGCGTTGGGTCGCCCCTCGTGGACGAACGTGATCGAACCGTCGATCGGGTGACCGTCGGAAGACGTCACCCGATAGGACGCGGTGTAGGTCCCGGCCGTGGTCGGCATGTACGCCCGCGACACCGTGTCACCGGCGATGACGGCAGCAGCCGTGCTCACCTCGATGCCCTCCGGGTCGAGCACCGCGATGAATGCGGCGGTCTCGAGGATCTCGTTGTTGAAGCGGAACGAGACGGCCGCCTCCTCGTGCCAGTCGACCTGGGCACCCGCTACCGGAGTGGACTCGATCAGGGCGTCATGCGCGTTCGCGGGGACGGGGAGGAGCAGCATGACGGGGAGGAGGAAGGCGACCATGCGGCTTAACCACCGGGCGGCTGGGAACATCATCGGTCCTCTTTCGTGTGGGGGACGGCTGACGGAAGGTGTCGCTTCCGGAAGCGGCGGAGCAGGTCGATCGAGATCACGGTGAGCACCGGAACGACGATCGCGAGGTAGGTCACCGCACCGCGCTCCTGGTCCGCGGCGAGGTCGGTGGCGTACGGACGAGCCAGAGCGATCCAGTAGTCCTGCCCGACGGAGGTGTCGGATGCGAGGAGAACAAGGCCGAACCCGGCGGCCAGCAGCATCGCGACGCGGGCCGTGAAGGATCGGAGCCTCAGGTCGAGCTCCGGCAACAGGCTCGATCCGAACAGGCCCGTGTGCAGCACGAGTCCGACAGTCAGGATCCAGAGCTCCATTCCAAGGTGCCCGAGGAGGCTGGACATCAGCGCGGCGAACAGCGGGCTGCCATAGAGGATCAGAGCGGTCGCCGACAGGAGCACCAGACCGCACAAGGGATGTCCGAGGCGCCGCGCTGCTCGGGACGAGCAAGCCGCCAGCAGCAGGTCGCGCGGAGAGATCTCACCGGCTTGTCGCGGTCCGGGCAGTGAGCTCGCGGCGAGCGCACCGGGGGCTCCGAGCACCAGTAGAGGTGCCGCGACCATGGCCAGCAGGGCCTGACTCGTCAGGTGGGCGCTGAACAGGACGTGGGTGTAGGTGCCCAGCCCGCCGCTGGTCGCCCAGGCGACCACCAGCATTCCGGCGGTCCAGGCGACGCTACGGCGAAGCGACCAGGCTTCCCCGCGGCGTCGCAACGCCAGTACACCGATCAGGTAGAGGACTGACCCGAAGCCGACGACCGCCAGGCCGACCCCGCTCGGGTACACGCCGAACGCCACGTTCGCGAACGTCGGCGCCGGAGGCATCGGGCCGCCCAGGAGGTCCTCGGACGGGGTCAGGAGCACGTTGCCGGCCGGTGGGGGCGTGCGCGAGAGCGCGACGGCTACCCCGACCGTGGCCATCATGAGCAGTATCTCGACGCCGGCGACCCGGGCGAAGCCACCCCCGGACCGCAGGATCCGACGGCGCTGCCACCAGCCGAAAGCACCCAGGACCACCAGGGCGATCACCTTCAGCAGCACGAGTTGGCCGTAGTCGGAGGAGATGAGCTGGTCGAGGTCCGTGGCCCGCACCATCGCGCTGATGACGCCACTGATGCCCACCACCACGAAGCAGGCCATGGCCACGCGGGAGTACCGGCGCACCGCAGGCTCAAGCCGTTTGCTTCCACGCGATGCCACCCAGGCGAGCGCGCAGAGCGCCCCCACCCAGACTGCGACGGCGGCCAGGTGCAGGTAGAGACTGACGGACGCCAAGGAGTGAGATCCGCCCGACGCAGCGTGCCCCGTCAGCGCCGACGGCAGCAGAGTGGCCACGGCGAAGAGGCTCCATCCGGCCAGCGCCCGGACCCCGACGACCCATCGCAGCGTGACCGCCAGCGCCAGCGCACCCATTGCCTGGAGTGCGATACCTCGGCCCACTTCACTGTCTCGCAGCAGGGCCACGAGCAGGTCCATGCGCAGTCCGCCGAGTGTCACGGCGAAGACATCGGCCGCGGTGACGACGAACGTCACGACGGTGGCCCCCACCCACACCCAGGCACTTCGACGTGCGATGCGGACGGCGTCGACCGCGAGGCCCTGGACGTCACGACCGCTCGACGGGAGCAGCACCGCCGCCAGGATCAGGAACCCGATCGTGGCGATGCCGGCCAGGTCAGCCGCGGCCGAGGCCACGGGGACGAGCCAGCCGACCAAGACTCCAGGATTGGGAAGACCTGGTACCGGTTCGCGGGGCGCTGAACCAGCCCAGATCATCGACAGCACCAGGGCAACGAAGGTCGCCGTCGCCAGCACGGCGACTGACAGTCCTGTCGACGACGGGGACGACGTGTCGGATGGAGCGTGCGCAGGAGAAGTACCGGTCATCGATTCACACCGCCACCGCGTAGCCGGAGATCAGACCTTGCAGATGATTCACGAGCTCCTGCCAGAGCCCGCTGATCAGGAGTACTCCCACCAGCACCATCGACCCACCCGACACGAGTGCGATCGAGCGGTGATGTCGCTTGGCCCATTGCGCGGCGCGCATCGTCCGGCGGTATGCGACGGCCGCGATGATGAAGGGCACCCCGAGCCCGACGCAGTAGAACGCGGTCAGCAGGCTTCCGCGCGCCGCACTCCCCTCGGTCAGCGAGAGCGAGAGCACGGCGGTCAATGTCGGACCGAGGCATGGGGTCCAACCCACTCCGAAGAGAAGACCGAGCACGGGGGCGCCGGCCAGGCCTAGGCGTGGTGCGAGACGTGGACCGATCGAGCGCTGAAAGAGGGCGAGCCGCCCCGCGAATGCCAGACCCATCACGATCATGACCAGCCCGAGCACGATG
>JAHEXN010000162.1 GCA_023252095.1 Actinomycetes bacterium
ACGTGGCGGCCGGGTCGCGGCCCCGCAGCACCGCGGCGGCCACCTCGTCGCGGGGCGCCCGGCACCGGATCCAGGCCTCCGCCTCGACGACGGCTCCGCGCTCGACGAGGTCGTTCAGTAGGGCGCGCGCGGCGCCCGTCTCGCAGCCCGTCGTCTCGGCGGCCGCTCGGCACACGACCTCGCACGTCCGGACGCCGTCGATCGCGGCCACCAAGGCGCGCAGGAGCGCGGAGTCCTCGACGACGACTCCGGGGTGCGAACCGATCCTCAGCCGGTGGGCGTCGTGCCGGGTCAGGTGGGTGCCAGGGGCGAGTGCAGGGCGTCGGACCATGGACCCAGCCTCGGGTCACGGGCCGCCGGCGTGTCGCGTTCGTCCACAACCCCGGGTGTGGGGCGGCGATCAGGCCTTGCCGAGGATGCGGGTCAGGTTGGTCGAGCAGACCGGGCACACGCCCTTGGCGAGCTTCGTGCCCTTCGCATTGACCTCGATCGTGCCGCTGGCCTCGCGCTTCTCGCGGCACTTCACGCAGTAGAACTCACCACTCCAGGTCTCCGACATGGCCGACTCCTCCGTCCGACGACGCCGCTGTGACGCCCGTCACATCCGAGCATAGGGTCAAGCGGCCCTACGGCGCGGGATGCGGCGCGTCAAGCGATTCCGAGAATCTCTGTCCACCGCTGTGGATAAACCTGGGGACAGCCTGGGGGAATCGCCGGGCGAGGGTGTGGACGCACCGGTGGACACGCTGTGGGCAAGTGCCGGTGACGCGCGGTTTCGCCTCGTACGCTCGTCGGCGTGGAGGATGTGGAGATTCGGCGGTCGACCCGTCGCCGTCGGACCGTTCAGGCGCGCCGGGAGGGCGATCGTCTCGTCGTGATGGTGCCCGCCGGGCTCGACCCCGCCGAGGAGCGACGGCTCGTCGACTCGCTCGTCGCCAAACTCACCGCACGCGAGCAGCGGCAGGCCCTGAGCGACGACGACCTCCTGGCCCGGGCCGCCCGGTTGTCGGCGCGGTACCTCGGTGGCGGTGCCCGTCCCACCTCGGTGCGGTGGGTCACCAACCAGAACACCCGCTGGGGCTCGTGCACGTCGTCCACGGGCGAGATCCGGCTCTCGCACCGCGTGCGTGACCTGCCGGAGTGGGTCGCCGACTACGTGCTTCTCCACGAGCTCGTGCACCTCGTGGTGCCAGGCGGTCACCCGCCGGAGTTCTGGCAGCTGCTGGGCGGCTATCCGCGGGCCGAGCGGGCTAGAGGATTCCTCGAAGGCGTCGCGCACCAGCGCTGACCAGGCTGCGCACGTCGTCGTCGGTGTTCGCGGGCAGGCCGTCGACGTCGAACCAGCGCAGGTCCTCGGACTCCTCGGACCGCACTGCCGTGGCCCCCTCCGGAGCCACCGCCACGAGCTGCACGTCGAGGTGGTGCCCACCCGGCACGCAGAAGGGCACCGCGTGACGGGACAGCAGGACCGGCACGGGATCGATCACGAGGTCCGCGATGCCGGACTCCTCGACGCCCTCGCGCAGGGCCGCGCTGGCGAGCGTCGTGTCGGACTCCTCGCAGTGCCCACCCGTCTGGAGCCAGAGTCCGGCCTTGCCGTGCAAGGTCAACAGCACCTGACGGTGGTCGGCCGAGAACACCAGGACGGAGCCGGTCAGGTGGTCGGGACGGCTCGAGCGGTACATCGCGTCGCCGCGCTCGGCCAGCACGGCGAGGTACAGCTCGCGAAGGCGCTCCTGGTCGGCGTCCGGCGCCGACCAGCCCGACAGGGAGCGGACCGCGTCGGCGTGGAGGGCTCCGGTCACGCGTCGCCGTCGAGCAGCCGGCGCAGCTCGTCGTCGAAGGGGTCGGCGCCGTCCTCGGTGGACCGCGGCTCGGCGAAGCCCAGCGGGTCGTCGAGGTCGGCGGGTGCGGGCAGCACGTCGGGGTGCTGCCAGAAGCGGTCGCGCGCCTCCGCGCCCTGACGGTCGCGCACGGCGGCCCAGAGGTTGACGGCGTCGCGCAGGCGCCTCGGGCGCAGCTGCAGGCCGACGAGGCTCGCGAAGGTCTGCTCGGCGGGCCCGCCGCTGGCGCGGCGGCGACGCATCGTCTCGGCCAGGGCGACGGCCGCGGGCATGCGGTCGTGCGTGGCCTGGGTGACGACCTCGTCGACCCAGCCCTCGACCAGGGCCAGCAGGTGCTCCAGGCGGGCGAGCGCTTGCTGCTGCTCGGGGGTGGGCTCGGGGTCGAACAGGCCGTTCTGCAGCGCGTCGACGATCTCCTGGGGGCGCGACGGGTCGAAGTCCGCAGCACGGCGCTCGATGGCCTCGATGTCGATGCGGGTGCCGCGGCCGTACTCCTCGACGGCGGCGACGAGGGCTCCCTTGAGCCACGGCGCGGCCGCGAACAGGCGGTGGTGGGCGCACTCGCGCAGCACGACGTAGAGCAGGACGTCGGAGGTGCGCAGCTCCAGGCCCTCGCCGAAGGCGGCGAGGTTGGCCGGCAGCACCGCGGCGACGCCGGACGGTCCGAGCGGCAGGCCGATGTCGGTCGAGCTCAGCACCTCACCGGCGAGCTCGCCGAGGCCACGCCCCAGCTGCTGGGCGAACATCGCGCTGCCGGCCTGCGACAGCATGCCGATCAGCGGGCCAGCCATGGCCTTGATCTCGTCGGGCATGGCCTGGCTCATCGCCTCGACGACGTGCTCGGCGACCGGTTCGGCGAGCGTGTGCCACGTGTCGGCGGTGTTCTCGATCCACTCGGCGCGGCTCCACGGCGCGGCCGTGGTGGCGCCGCGGGGCAGGTCGGTCGCGTGGTCGAGCCACATCTCGGCGAGCTGCACGGCGTCGGCGACGGCGGCCTGCTCGGCAGCGGTGGGCGACGGGTCGGGGCCGGCCGCCGCGGTGGTGTGGCGTGCGACGTCGAGCGTGACGGACGCGTCGACCGTGCCGTCGTGCGGCTGGAACATGCGCTGGACCTGCGCCATCAAGGCGTTGAGGTCGGGTGCGGCGCCCCCAGAGGGGCCGTTCGGCAGGAAGCCGGCCGGACCGGCCGCGCCGGCCTGGCCGGGCGTGCCGAACTGCGAGAAGAGGGCCTCGAACGGGGTGCCCGCGAAGGGGTTCTGCGGGGTCTCGTCGCCGGAGTCGTCGGGGCGGTCTGCGCCATGGTCGGACATAGACCCACGATATCCGGGCCGCCCCAACCAGACCGGCCCTATCGTGGGCCCGTGTCCCTGACCCCTCCGCAGCCTGATCACGATCCCTGGATCGGGTTCGAGCCCTCCGTGAGCCGCCGCTACGTCACGGTCGTCGTCGCCGCGATCAGCGCGATCGTCCTCTCCTTGGTCGCGTTCATGCTTCCCGTCCCGTACGCGACGCTGGAGCCGGGTCCGGTGTTCGACACCCTCGGCGAGTTCAACGGCGAGCCCATGCTGTCGATCGAGGGCGACGTGCCGACCTACCCCACCGACGGAGCGCTCGACTTCACGACCGTGTCGGTCACGGGCCCCGACGGCAAGATCGGGTTCGCTGACGCCCTGCTCGGCTGGTTCGACCCGGACGTCAACGTCGTGCCCAAGGACTTCCTGTACCCCGAGGGCGAGACCGCCGAGGAGTCCGACGCCCAGTCGGCCGCGCAGCTCGCGTCGTCGAAGGACAACTCGTCGGTCGCCGCCCTTCGTGCGCTGGGCTACGACGTGCCCGAGCAGGTGGAGATCGGCGACGTCGCCAAGGAGGGTGCCTCGGTCGACCTGCTCAAGAGCGGCGACGTCGTGCTCGCCGTCGACGGCAGGGCCGTCTCGACGCCCCAGCAGGCCGTCGACGCCGTCTCCGCGGCGACGCCCGGCGACGTGGTGACCCTCTCGATCGAGCGCGACGGTGTGCCGCAGGACGTCGCGATCACGACCAAGCCGGCCGACGACGACCCTGACGTCCCGCGCATCGGGGTCAGCCTCGCCGCGACCTTCGACCTGCCCGTCACGATCGACAACAACGTGGGTGACTCGGTCGGTGGTCCCAGCGCCGGCACGATGTTCGCGCTGGCGATCTACGACCTGCTGACGCCGGGCAGCCTGACGGGTGGCCAGCGGGTCGCCGGCACGGGCGAGATCTCGCCGGACGGCGTCGTCGGCCCGATCGGCGGTGTGCGCCAGAAGATGGCCGGGGCCCACGCCGACGGTGCCGAGGTCTTCCTGGTGCCCGCGGAGAACTGCGCCGAGGCCGCCGACGGCGACGACTTCGGCATGACCCTGGTCAAGATCACCGACCTCGACGACGCGATCTCCTCGCTGGAGGCGCTCGCCGAGGATCCCGACGCGAAGGTCCCGAGCTGCTCATGACCACACTGCCTCCCGCTGGCGACGACGGGGTCCTCGAGCTGCACCCCGACTCGCCCCTGCGCCGCGCCGCGCTCGAGATCGAGCAGCACGTGGCCGAGGCCGGCTGGGACCAGCCGCCCCGCCTGTTCGCGCTGGTGCGTACCGCCGAGCTCGTCGCGAAGCAGCCGGACCTTGCCGACCAGGTCGGCGACGGCGCCGACGGGTCCCTGACGCCGATCGAGCAGGACGGCGTGCCGACCGACGACTTCGAGTCGGCCCTGACGCACCTGACGTGGCCCGACGAGGTGCACGGCTGTGCCGCCGTGATCGAGCGGCTCATGGTGCCGCCAGAGGCGGAGGAGGGCCTGCCCGACGACCCGGACGAGGCCGCTGCGGCGCTGGCCGCGCACCCGGACCGTCAGGAGGTCAGGCTCGTCGCCGCAGTGTTGCGGGGCGGCGCCTCGCACAGCGCCGTGCGCCGGCGCGGAGCGGCCGAGGGCAGCCCGGACTCCGACCTGCTCGAGGGCCCCGACCTGGTGCCCGGACTGGTTGCGCTGCTCGACCAGACGCTCGCCGGGGACACGTGACGTAGAGTTCGGGCTCCACGGACTCATCCCTACGCAGGAGCCCAGTGACGCTGTGAGCGACATCTTCGGAACCCCCGACCAGCCCGTCCAGCCTGCCCCGGAACGGCGCCGCCGCGTGCTGGTGCCGACGCTGGTCACGGTCGCCGTCCTGATCTTCCTCGGGTCGATCTTCACGAACATCTACACCGACCGGCTGTGGTTCACGTCCGTCGGCTACACCGATGTCTTCACCAAGGTCCTGGTGACCCGCATCGGGATGTTCGCGGCCTTCGGCCTGCTCTTCGCGCTGCTCGTCGTGGGGAGCGCCTACCTCGCGTGGCGGTTCCGCCCCGAGAACCCGCCGATCCGACGCGACGACCCGGCGTTCCGGTACCGCCAGGCGCTGTCGCCGATCCTGCGGCCCGTCACGATCGTGGGTGCGTTGGTGCTCGGGGCCTTCGCCGGATCGGTGGCCCAAGGTCAGTGGCAGCTCTTCCAGCTGTGGCGCGCGGGCGGCTCGTTCGGCGTGACTGACGCGCACTTCTCGCGCGACATCGGCTTCTACGTCTTCGACTACCCGTGGTTCCGCTTCCTCTCCACGTTCGGCTTCACGACCGTCATCGTCGCGTTCGTCGTCACGGCGTTCACGCTCTACGTCTTCGGCGGCATCCGCGTCGTCGGCGGCATCCGCTTCACGCGCGCCGCGCAGGTGCACCTCTCGGTCGTCGTCGGCATCGGTCTGCTGCTGCGGGCCTTCAGCTACTACCTCGACCGCTTCGGCTACGCGGTCGGCAGCTCGTCTTTGTTCGACGGCATCGGCTACACCGACGCGATGGCGCGCATCCCGGCGCGCAACGTGCTGGCGATCGTCGCGATCGTCGTGGCCCTGCTGTTCTTCGCGATGATCTTCCTGAAGTCGTGGACCCTCCCGGGACTCGGCCTTGCGGGACTGCTGCTCGCCTCGATCGTGATCGGCGGCATCTGGCCGTACGCGATGCAGTCCTTCCAGGTCCGTCCGTCCGAGCCCGACCGCGAGGGCCCGTACATCGCCAAGAACATCGAGGCGACGCGTGAGGCCTACGGCGTGTCCGCCTCCGAGACCGAGGACTACACGGCCAAGACCGAGCTGACGCCCGAGGAACTGGCCGGGTCGGCCGAGTCCCGCGTCAGCAGCCGTCTGCTCGACCCCACGTTGATCTCCGACGCGTTCCAGCAGCTGCAGCAGGTCCGTGGCTACTACACCGTCCCGAAGACCCTCGACGTCGACCGCTACCTGCTCGAGGGCAGCGACGTGCCGCAGGACGTCATCATCGCGGCGCGCGAGGTCGACCTGGCCGGACTGCAGGAGAGCCAGCGCACGTGGTCGAACGACCACACGGTCTACACGCACGGCTACGGCGTCATCGCGGCGTACGGCAACCAGCGGGGCGAGCAGGGCGAGCCCGTGTGGGCGGTCCAGGACATCCCGCCGGTGGGCCAGATCGAGACCGAGATCCCGCCGCGCATCTACTTCGGCGAGAACTCCCCGAGCTACTCGATCGTGGGGCGCCCCGACGGCGCCAAGCCGATCGAGGTCGACATCCCGCGTGGCGGCGGTGCCAGCGACGACGCCGGCACCGACGGCGACGCACAGGCGACGCAGAACACGTACGACGGCGACGGCGGCGTCGGCATCGGCAGCCTGTTCCGCCAGGTGCTCTACGCGGTCAAGTTCAACGAGCCCAACATCGTGCTCTCGGACCGTGTCAACGCCAACTCCAAGATCCTCTACGACCGCGAGCCGCGTCAGCGCGTCGAGAAGGTCGCGCCGTGGCTCACGGTCGACGGTGACGTCTACCCGGCGGTCGTCGACGGCCGCGTCGTGTGGATCGTCGACGGCTACACGACGAGCAACTCGTTCCCGTACTCCGAGCACCGCTCGCTGCGCGAGGCCACGGCCGACACGCTGACCGAGACGAGTGCGCAGGCGGCTCTGCCGACCGACGAGATCAACTACGTGCGCAACTCGGTCAAGGCCGTGGTCGACGCCTACGACGGCAGCGTCACGCTGTACGAGTGGGACACCGAGGACCCGATCCTCGAGGCGTGGATGAAGGTCTTCCCGGGCACGGTCGAGAAGAAGTCGAAGATCAGCGACGACCTGATGAGTCATCTGCGGTACCCGGTCGACCTGTTCAAGGTGCAGCGCGACGTCCTGGCCCGGTACCACGTGACCGACGCCCAGACGTTCTACGAGGACGGCGAGCGCTGGCGCGTGCCGAGCGACCCGACGCAGAGTGGTGACTCCGCTGCTCTGCAGCCGCCGTACTACCTGACGATGAGCCGCCCGGGGGCCGACGAGACCCCCAACTTCTCGCTCACGAGCGTGTTCCTGCCGAACAGCCGCGAGAACCTGGCGTCGTTCGTGTCGGTCAACTCCGAGGCGTCGAGCGAGGACTACGGCACGATGCAGATCCTGCAGCTGCCGAGCGACACGCAGGTGCCGGGTCCCTCACAGATCGCCAACCAGTTCGAGACCGACAGCGCCGTGACCCAGGCGCTGCTGCCGTTCGCGCAGTCCAACGAGGCCCGCATCCTGCGCGGCAACCTGCTGACGCTGCCCGTGGGCGGAGCCCTGCTCTACGTGCAACCGGTCTACATCCAGCGCAGCTCGGGCGACGGCTCGTTCCCCGTGCTGCAGTTCGTGGCGGTCTCGTTCGGCGAGGACGTCGGATTCGGCACGACGCTGGAGGACGCCCTGGCCAACGCGCTCGGGCTGCAGGCGCCGCCGGACATCCCCACTGACACCGAGGAGCCGGACCCCGGCGACGGTGGCTCCGGGGAGCCGCCGACCAGCACCAAGACCACGGCGTAGTGGCTCTCCGAGGCATCGGCCGCCTACAACGCGGCCCAGGACGCGCTGGCCGGGGGTGACCTCGCGGGGTACCAGAAGAAGATCGACGAGATGAACGCCGCGA
>JAHEXN010000163.1 GCA_023252095.1 Actinomycetes bacterium
GAGCCGAAGGCGAGGCAGGCGCCCGGGCGAAGCCCGGCACCGGTGAGGAACGAACCGGTGGAGCCGCGAGGAACGAGCGGCGCGTCGCACCTCAAGGGGCGGATCGTCAGGCGGGGACGAACCAGACGGTCGTGTCGGTCGGGATCGCGTCGTGGGGGAGGGGTCCGGAGGTGGCGAGCACGCGGGAGCCGGGCGGGATCGGGACGGGCTCCGCGCCCAGGTTGGTCAGGACCGCCGTGGCGCCGGCCTCGCTTGTGACCTCGAACGCGAGGACGTCGACGGGCGCGACGTCGGCCCAGGTCAGCTCACCACGACCGAGCCCGCGCTCGCGGCGCACCCGCAGGAGCGTGCGGTAGAGCTCGAGCGTCGAGCCCTCGACTCCCTCCTGCCGGTCGACCGCAAGACGCCCGTAGACCTCGGGCTGCGGCAGCCACGACGCGTCGGTGGGCCCGAATCCGAACGAGGGGCGGTCGGCTTCCCATGGCACCGGCACGCGACAGCCGTCGCGCCCAGGTGAGGTGCGTCCCGAGCGCTCCCAGGTCGGGTCCTGGCGAGCCTCGTCCGGCAGGAGCGTCGCTTCTGGAAGACCGAGCTCCTCGCCCTGGTAGAGGTAGGCCGAGCCCGGGAGGGCCAGCATCAGGGCCGTCGCGGCACGTGCTCGCCGCAGCCCCAGCGCGGCGTCGGGCTGGGGGTCGGCCGGGCCGATGCCCTCGCTCCGGGTGCGGCCGGGCCGGGCCGGGTACCCGAGCCGGGTCGCGTGACGGACGACGTCGTGGTTCGACAGGACCCAGGTCTGCGGGGCGCCGACGGCGGCGACGCTCGAGAGGCCCTCGTCGATCGAGGTCCGCAGCTCGTCGGCGATCCACGGCGTCATGAGGAACGAGAAGTTGAACGACTGGTGCAGCTCGTCCGGGCGGACGTACTTCGCCAGGGACTCGATCGGGAGCACCCACGCCTCGGCGCAGAGAAGCCGTTCGCGGCGCTCGCCGTCGACCTCGGCGTACTCGTCGACCAACCGACGCCAGCTCCGGTAGATCTCGTGCACGCCCGGCTGGTCGAACATCGGCTGGAGGGCTGTGGCCTGGTTGGCGCTGTCGAACTCCTCGGGACCGTCCGGCAGGCCGTCGGCCTTGACGAGCCCGTGGGCGACGTCGATGCGGAACCCGTCGACGTCGCGGTCGAGCCAGAACCGCAGGACCGACTCGAGCTCCTCCCTGACCTCGGGGTTGGTCCAGTCAAGGTCGGGCTGGGTCGAGTCGAACAGGTGCAGGTACCACTGTCCGGGCGTGCCGTCGGGCTCGGTCACGCGCGACCACGCCGGTCCGCCGAACATGCTCTGCCAGTTGTTGGGTGGCAGCTCGCCGGCGTCGCCGCGCCCGTTCCGGAACAGGTACCGCGCCCGTGCCGTGCTGCCGGGGGGCGCAGCCAGGGCCTCGCGGAACCAGGCGTGCTCGTTCGACGTGTGGTTGGGCACGACGTCGACGACGACCCGCAGGCCGAGCTCGTGGGCGCGGGCCACGAGTGCGTCGGCGTCCGCGAGCGTGCCGAAGATCGGGTCGACGTCGCGGAAGTCCGCGACGTCGTAGCCCGCGTCGTGCTGCGGCGAGGTGTAGAACGGCGAGAGCCAGACCGCGTCGACGCCCAGTGCCGCGAGGTGTCCCAGCCGGGACGTGATGCCCGGCAGGTCGCCGATCCCGTCGCCGTCCGCGTCGGCCCAGGACCGTGGGTACACCTGGTAGATCACCGCGTCCCGCCACCAGGCCTGGTCGTCGCGAGTCGTGCCGGACTGGTCCCTCGTTGGCGTCCCGAGCATGGGCGATACGTTACGGACATGAGCGAGCGCCAGCGAGTGAACAGTTCGAACGGTCAGGTCGTGACCTGCCATGGTGGGCTTTTCGGGCAGGTCGCGTCATGACCCAGCGAACGCTCGTCCTGATCAAGCCCGATGCCGTCCGCCGCGGACTCGTGGGGGAGATCCTCGGACGCTACGAGACCAAGGGACTCACGATCGTCGCGATGGAGCACCGCGCGATCGACGCGGCGATGGCCGACGCCCACTACGCCGAGCACGTCGAGCAGCCGTGGTACCCGCCGCTGCGCGACTTCGCCGTGTCGGGACCGCTCGTCTCGCTCGTGCTCGAGGGTGACGAGGCCATCGCCGTCGTCCGCCTGCTCAACGGCAAGACCGACGGTCGGGTCGCCGATCCGGGCACGATCCGAGGCGACCTGTCGCTCTCGAACCGCGAGAACCTCGTGCACGCGTCCGACTCCGAGGAGTCGGCGGCGCGCGAGATCGCGCTCTGGTTTCCCCAGCTCTGACACGGTCTCCGCGACCTTGCTTCACCTCCGGGTCGCGACGCCGATCATCGCGGCGGCGACCACCATGGAGCCCGCTCCGACGAGGAGGCCCGTCGAGGACGACGTGTGCTCGGCGACGAGACCGAGCAGCACGCCGGCAGCGGACGCCGACCCGAGGAACGCCATCGACGTGATCGACAGCGCCGTGCCGCGGTGCGCGTCGTCGACCCGGGCGTGGACGAGCGAGTTGTAGGTCGACCCGAAGCCGGTGTGCACGAGGTAGCCGAGCCAGAAGCCGGCCACCAGGAGGGTCGGGCCTGCTGCGAGGGCCATCGCGAGCAGCCCGAGACCCTCGACCGTGGCCAGGGTGATGGCCGTGGCGCGCGGTGACCGGCGGCGGAGCACGCGGCTCACGACGGCGGAGCCGATCGACGCCAGGCCCCAGGCTGCTGCAGCGACGACACCCATCTGCGCTGCGGCCTCGGCCCGGTCCCCGCTCAGCTCCGCCAGGCGAACGGGCATGAACGTCTCGAGGGCCACGACGCCGAAGGCCACGACCATCATCGCGGCCGCGAGCCCTCGCAGACCGGGGCGCGCGACTGTCGCGACGCCTCCTCGGAGGGCCGCGGTCCAGACGGCGCCCGTCGAGGCCGTGCGTGGGGGAGCGGCATCCATCAGCAGGGCAGCGGTCAGCCCCTGGACGGCCACGACTGCGATCGCGAGGCCGTACGGCAGCGCCAGCGTGGCGTCGGTCGAGAACGGCGAGACGGCGAGCAGCGCGGCTGTCGCGATCGATCCGGCCGCGATGCCCGCGCTGATGACGCTTCCCGCCTTCGCGAGGCCCGACGGCACCTCGTGGGCCGCGCCGCGGGCGTGCTCGGCGTCGACGAACCAGGCCTCGAGCGGGCCGCTGTCGAGCGCGCGGAAAGCGCCCGTGACGGCCCACGCGAGGGCGAAGGTCGCGACGGAGTCGGCGACGAGCACCAGGGCGTACGCCGCGCCGGCCGCGACGACCGACGCGAGCAGCACCGGGCGCCGGCCCCAGGCGTCGCTCAGTGCGCCGCTCGGGACCTCGAGCAGGAGCACGACGACGCCCTGGGCGGCCATCGCGACGCCCAGCTCGGCCAGGGTCAGTCCCCGCTCGAGCGGAAGCAGCGCGGACACGGGGATGACCAGTCCCGTCGCGAACCAGCGCAGGGCCAGGAGCGTCAGGTAGCGGTGCGTCAAGGTCACGGCGCGCCCGGAAGCGCGAGGAGGTGCAGCGCCACGAGACGGTCGCCCCGGTGGTCGAGGTACTCGTGCACGACGTCTGTCAGTCGTGCGACCAGCTCGGTCAGCTGGTCGTCGTCGAGCCGCAGGAGGTAGTCGGAGTGTCCGAGGTCGGGATGCTCGACGTCGGACGTCGCTTCGAGTGCGGCGAGCTGGCGGGCCAGGTGCTCCTGCTGGACCCCGCGGACCACCGACATCGCGGAGCGCCCCTCGGGCGTCTCGGACAGGGCCGCGGGCAGCTCGGTCAGCTGGGTCGTGGCGCGCCACCGTCGCTCGCGGGCGTCTCGGGCGACGTCGTCGGTCACGAAGCCGTACCGCTCGAGCTGGCGCAGGTGGTACGAGAGCGAGCCGCTGGACTCGCCGAGCGTGCGGGCGAGCTCGCTCGCGGTGGACGGGCCGCTGCGCCGCAGCTCCCCGAGCGCATTGATCCGGACGGGATGGGCCAGGGCCTTCAGGGTCTCCAGGCCGTCGACGACACGAGCGCGCATTCCGCAAAGATATCTTTGCAAAGAAGTCTTGGCAATATTTGTCGTCCTCGCTCGGCCTCGTCAGCTGAGGTAGGAGTGCCAATTGCTGTCGAAGTTGGCATCGAAGTTCTGCTTGCTGTCGATGCGAAGACCGGAGCCTTCCAGACGGACCACACCCAGATCGTCATGAGGGCGGACCAGCTCGAGGTACCTCTCGGACCACGAGGCGATGCGATCGGCATCGACTGAGGCCGCTTGTTCGTCGGAGTGGACGAACACCACGGGCCACCAGCCGGTGGACTGGACGAGCCAGAGCTCCTTGCCGAGACCGAGCCCCTCACCGAAGACCTGGAGCTCCTCGGGCGTGACCTCGGCGAGCACCCGGTACGTCTCGTTCCGTGTGAAGTCCAGCACGACCACGTGCAGGTCGTCCCACGCATGTTCACCGCTCCGAGAGCCCGACGGAGTCCCGAACTGGTCGCTGAGCTTCGTGTGGGGGACGTGGGCCGCGAGGAGTTCGCGAATCGGTTGAGAGGGCCCAAACCCTGCGTGCTCGGGAGTGGTGAGGCGGTCGCCCTTGGCCTCGAGGACGGTGATGTGCAGGCGGGGGTGGCCTGAGTCGGGAATGGTGTCGGCCGAGACCCACAGCACCCGAGCTCCGTACGAGGACTCGAATGCCTCGGCAAAGGGCCGAAACGCCAAGGGGATGGCCGCTGCGCCGCGAGCGACCCTCCCGGCGGGCTCGAGCTCCGAGCTGAGCGGGTCAGGCCTCTTCGCCAGCGTCCGAACCATCCGGTTGACCACGAGTCGTCGGATCGGCAGAGGGCTACGGGCGAGTGCCATGGTCGCGCCACGCATGAACCAGTACGTGCCAGGGTTCCCCATGGGCGCCATGGTCCCATCGGACCGGCTCGCGCGGGTGGTTTCGAGGTTCGCCTCTGGCGCTCCTCGCACCTCGACCGGCGGGCTGGCGCGCCTCAGTCCAGGGGCGGGGCGGCGATGGAGCCGAGGACCGCGTGGTACTTGCCACGCACGTCCTCGGGCAGCCACACGACGTCGTGGTCCTTGGCGCCGAGGACGACATCGCCCTCGAGGCTGACCCAGTCGAGCGCCTGGCGGGGGGAGTCGCGGAGCGCCTTCTCGGTGTGCTCCGGCTCCAGCTCGACCAGCGTGACGCGCACGCGCATCTCGGCATCGTTGGCGTTGGCGACGCCGATGCCCCAGAAGTCCTCGGGGTTCGCGGTCGCCTTCTTGTCCAGGTCGACCATGACGGTCGTGGGCTCGGTGTCGAGACCCGCGACCTCGATCTCGACGAGCTCGACGACCTCGGTGTCGACGAAGCGGACCGAGCGACACCCGGGCCCCTCGAAGCGCAGGACGTCCTTCGTGACGGAGTTCGACGGCACCACGACCTGGCCGCGCGTGAGGCCCTGCAGCGACGTCACGGTCACGAGCGGGAGCTCACGTCCGTAGAAGTCGAGTGGCCGGAACCGAAGGACCGGAACGAGGTCGGCGTCGGTGCTGTTGGTCATCGTGAGCACCTGGTCGAGGCCCCCGTCGACCGACTTCGCCTCGTACCGCACGGTCAGGGGTCGAGGCTTCTTCGTGAACAGGCCCATGGCACGACTCTAGACACCGTCGGTGGGCTGGACGCACGGCGTTAGGCTGGAACCCATGTCCGTCGAGTCGTTGTTCCCCCGCCTGGAGCCGGTGCTGCCGCAGGTCAGCAAGCCCATCCAGTACGTCGGCGGTGAGCTCAACGCCACCGTGAAGGACTGGGACTCCGTCACGGTCCGCTGGGCGCTGATGTACCCCGACGCCTACGAGGTGGGCCTGCCGAACCAGGGCGTCCAGATCCTCTACGAGATCCTCAACGAGCAGGACTGGGTCCTGGCCGAGCGCACCTACGCGGTCTTCCCCGACATGGAGCAGGTCATGCGGGACCACGAGATCCCGCAGTTCACGGTCGACGGTCACCGCCCCGTCAAGGCGTTCGACCTGCTCGGCGTCTCGTTCTCGACCGAGCTCGGCTACACCAACCTGCTCACCGCGCTCGACCTCGCCGGCATCCCGCTGCACGCGGTCGACCGGGGCGACGACGACCCGATCGTGCTGGTCGGCGGCCACGCCTCGTTCAACCCCGAGCCGGTCGCCGACTTCATCGACGCGGCCGTCCTGGGCGACGGCGAGGAGATCGTCCTCAAGATCAGCGACATCGTGCGCGAGTTCCGCGATGAGGGCTCACCCGGCGGCCGGCACGAGCTGCTGCGTCGCCTCGCGGCCACCGGCGGCATCTACGTGCCGCAGTTCTACGAGGTCGACTACGACGCCGAGGGCTTCATCGAGGCGATCGTCGTCAACGAGGCCTCCGCCCCCGAGCGCGTCGCGAAGCACACGCTGATGGACCTCGACGCGTGGCCGTACCCGAAGACGCCTCTCGTCCCCTTGGCCGAGACGGTCCACGAGCGGTACAGCGTCGAGATCTTCCGCGGCTGCACGCGTGGCTGCCGCTTCTGCCAGGCCGGCATGATCACGCGTCCCGTGCGAGAACGGTCGCTGCAGAGCATCGGCGAGATGGTGAACAACGGTCTCGAGAAGTCCGGTCTCGACGAGGTCGGTCTGCTGAGCCTCTCGAGCGCCGACCACTCCGAGATCGGCGAGCTCGCCACGCAGCTCGCCGACCGCTATGAGGGCACCAACACGTCGCTGTCGCTGCCGTCGACGCGGGTCGACGCGTTCAACATCTCGCTCGCCAACGAGTTCAGCCGCAACGGCCGACGCTCGGGCCTCACGTTCGCGCCCGAGGGCGGCAGTGAGCGTCTGCGGCGGGTCATCAACAAGATGGTGTCCGAGGAGGACCTCATCCGCACCGTTGCCGCGGCGTACTCGCACGGTTGGCGCCAGGTCAAGCTCTACTTCATGTGCGGCCTGCCCACCGAGACCGACGAGGACGTGCTCCAGATCGGGGAGCTTGCGAAGCGGGTCATCGACACCGGCCGCGAGGCGTCCGGGCGCAAGGACATCCGCTGCACCGTCTCGATCGGCGGCTTCGTGCCCAAGCCGCACACGCCGTTCCAGTGGGCCGCGCAGCTCGACCACGAGACGACTGACGAGCGGCTCCGCAAGCTTCGGGCCTCGGTCCAGTCCGACAAGAAGTACGGCAAGGCGATCGGCTTCCGCTACCACGACGGCAAGCCCGGCATCGTCGAGGGACTTCTGTCGCGCGGCGACCGCCGCGTCGGCAAGATCATCGAGGCCGTGTGGCGCGACGGCGGCCGGTTCGACGGCTGGAGCGAGCACTTCTCGTACGACCGCTGGGCCACGATGGCCGAGCAGGCGCTGGCCGACGAGCCCGTCGACCTCGCCTGGTACACGACCCGCGAGCGGGGCGCCGACGAGATCCTCCCCTGGGACCACCTCGACTCCGGCCTCGACAAGGACTGGCTCTGGGAGGACTGGCAGGACGCCCTCGCCGACGACCCCGTCGAGGTCGAGGACTGCCGTTGGACCCCGTGCTTCGACTGCGGCGTCTGCCCGTCGATGGACACCGACATCCAGATGGGCCCGACCGGCAAGACCCTGCTCCCGCTGAGCGTGGTCTGACGTGGCTCCCGCCGGACCTGCGGCGGTCGACCGACCGGCTCCCCGGGGACTCCGTACCTCCTTCGCCTTCAGCGTGCTGGCCGGACTGGCCTCAGCGGTGCCGATCGGACGCGCGTCCCGACGCTCGCGTCGCCTGGCCGCCGGCGTCTCGGCCGTCGCGGCGGGAACG
>JAHEXN010000164.1 GCA_023252095.1 Actinomycetes bacterium
AGGCCGGCCACCACGAGCAGCCATGCCGAGAGCTTCGAGATCACGCCCCCATGAAACAGGAGCACCCCCGATGACCGAGTACCCCCACCTGCTGAGCCCCCTCGACCTGGGCCACACGACGCTGCGCAACCGGGTCATCATGGGCTCGATCCACTCCAAGCTCGAGGACCGCGCGAAGGACGTCCCGAAGTGGGCCGCGTACTTCGCCGAGCGGGCCAAGGGTGGCGTCGCGCTGTCGATCACGGGTGGCATCTCGCCCAACCGCACCGGCTGGCTCCTGCCGTTCGGCGGCACCATGAACTCGACCCGCATCGCCGACCGGCACAAGGTCGTGACCGACGCGGTGCACGAGCACGACGGCAAGATCGCGATGCAGGTGCTGCACGCCGGCCGGTACGGCTACCACCCCTTCGTGAAGGGCGCGTCGACCCGCAAGTCGCCGATCTCCCCGTTCAAGCCGCGCGCCCTGAGCACCAAGGAGGTCGACCAGACCGCCACGGACTTCGCGAAGGCGTCGAAGCTCGCCCAGCGCGCCGGCTACGACGGCGTCGAGATCATGGGCTCCGAGGGCTACCTGATCAACCAGATGCTGGCCGCCCGCACCAACACCCGCACCGACGCGTGGGGCGGCACCGCGGCCAAGCGCATGCGGTTCCCCGTCGAGATCGTCAAGCGCACCCGCGAGCTCGTGGGCGACGACTTCATCGTCCTCTACCGCATGAGCCTGCTCGACCTGGTCGACAACGCCCAGTCGTGGGAGGAGACGATCGAGCTCGCCCACCTCCTCGAGGAGGCTGGCGTCAGCATCATCAACACCGGCATCGGCTGGCACGAGGCCCGCGTGCCCACGATCGTCACGTCGGTGCCGCGCGCCGCGTTCGCGCCGCTCACCGCCCGCCTCAAGGCCGCAGTGTCGGTGCCGGTCGTCGCGTCCAACCGCATCAACACCCCGGAGATTGCCGAGCAGATCCTGGCCGACGGCCAGGCCGACCTGATCTCGATGGCGCGCCCCCTGCTCGCCGACCCCGACTTCGTCACCAAGGCCGCCGAGGGGCGCGCCGACGAGATCATCACGTGCATCGCCTGCAACCAGGCGTGCCTCGACCACACGTTCAAGAACCAGCGCGCCAGCTGCATGCTCAACCCGCGCGCGGGCTTCGAGACCGAGCTCGTGCTGCTGCCCACCCGCAAGGTCGAGCGCATCGCCGTCGTCGGCGCGGGCCCGGCCGGCCTCGCCGCCGCCGTCGAGCTCGCGGGCCGTGGCCACGAGATCGAGCTCTTCGAGCAGGCGCCGGAGATCGGCGGGCAGTTCAAGCTCGCGATGGAGATCCCCGGCAAGGAGGAGTTCAAGGAGACGATCCGGTACTACCGCCGCATGCTCGAGGTGCGGGGCGTCAAGGTCCACCTCGGCACCCGGGCCCTCGTCTCCGACCTGACCGGCTTCGACCAGGTCGTCGTGGCGAGCGGCGTCGAGCCGCGGATCCCGACGATCCCGGGCATCGACCACCCCAGCGTCGTGACGTACCAGCAGGTCATCGGCGACCGGGTCCCCGTGGGCCAGACCGTCGCGGTGCTCGGCGCCGGCGGCATCGGCTTCGACGTCAGCGAGTTCCTCCTGCACGAGCCCGACGAGTCGGTCGAGGACTGGCAGGAGCGGTGGGGCGTCGTCGACCCGTCGCTCGAGGTCGACGGAGGGGAGCGGGGCGGACTCGGCACGAAGGTCCTCGCGCCCCCGCGCCGCAAGGTCTACCTCCTGCAGCGCAAGACGTCCGACCTCGGCAAGGGGCTCGGCAAGACCACCGGCTGGGTGCACCGCCAGACGCTCAAGGACTCCGGCGTCGAGATGATCAAGGGCGTCACGTACGACCGGATCGACGACGAGGGCCTCCACCTGACCCAGCGCGACCACGACAAGGCCGAGCCGGTCGAGATCCTCGTCAAGGCCGACACGATCGTGCTGTGCACGGGCCAGGAGTCGGTGCGCGACCTCGTCGACGGGCTCGAGGCGTCCGGCGTGCCGACCCACGTCATCGGTGGCGCCGACGTCGCGGCCGAGCTCGACGCCAAGCGCGCGATCAAGCAGGCCACGGAGCTCGCCGCGCGTCTCTAGGCTCGCCCTCCGGCCTCGGCACAAGAGCATGGCGCGGTGAGTACCGTCGGAAGCATGAGCACCACGACGAGCACCCAGATCCGCCTCGCGCGCCGCCCCGTCGGCGAGCCCGCCGACAGCGACTTCACGACCGACACCGTCGGGCTGCCCGAGCTCGGCGACGGTGACGTCCTTCTGCGCACGATCTACCTGTCGCTCGACCCGTACATGCGCGGCCGCATGAGCGACGCGAAGTCCTACGCGGCGCCGGTCGAGATCGGCGCGGTCATGGAGGGTTCCACGATCTGCGAGGTCATCGAGTCGCGCGCGGAGAACCGTCCCGTCGGCACCTACGTGCTGGCGCACACCGGCTGGCAGAGCCACGGCGTCGTGCCCGCCCGCCAGACCCGGCGCCTCGACCCGGCCGCTGCCCCCATCTCCACGGCCGTCGGCGTGCTCGGGATGCCGGGCTTCACGGCCTACGCGGGCCTGCTGCAGATCGGTCGTCCGCAGGAGGGCGAGACCGTCGTGGTCGCCGCGGCCGCCGGACCCGTCGGTTCCGCCGTCGGGCAGATCGCCCAGGCCAAGGGGGCCCGGTCGGTCGGCATCGCCGGCGGCGCCGAGAAGGTCCGCATCCTGCGTGAGGAGTTCGGCTTCGACGAGGCCCTCGACCACCGCTCACCCGACTTCGTCGCCGAGCTCAAGGCCGCCACTCCCGACGGCGTCGACGTGTACTTCGAGAACGTCGCGGGCACGGTCGGCGAGGCCGTCATGCGTCGCATGAACACCTACGGGCGCGTTCCCGTGTGCGGGCTCGTGGCCGACTACAACGCCACCGCGCCGCGTGAGGGTGCCGAGCCCGGTCCGTCGCTGATGCGCCGCATCCTGACCCAGAGCCTCACGGTCCGCGGCTTCATCCAGAACGAGTTCGTCGCCGACCACCACGAGGACTTCCAGCGCGAGATGGGCGCCTGGGTCTCCGACGGCACCGTGAAGTACCGCGAGGACGTCGTCGACGGGCTCGAGAACGCGGTCGACGCGTTCCGGGGTCTGCTCACCGGGCGCAACGTCGGCAAGCTGCTCGTGCAGGTCGGCGAGGACCCCAGCCGGTGAGGATCCTCCTGCTGCGCGCGATCAACGTCGGCGGAACCGCGAAGCTGCCGATGGCCGAGCTCCGTGAGGTCGCCTCCGAGCTCGGCGCGACCGACGTCTCGACGTACATCGCCTCGGGCAACCTGCTCTGCACGCCGCCGGGGAGCACCGCCGCCGAGCACGCCGCATTCGACCGCGCGCTGGAGCAGGCCGTCGAGGCGCGCTTCGGGTTCTTCCGCGAGATCATCAGCCGCAGCCGCGAGGAGGTCGCGGCAGCGCTGGCGGCGCACCCGTTCGAGGTCGTCGAGCCGAAGTTCTCGTACGTCACGTTCCTGACCGCCGAGCCCACGCCCGACGCGATCGCCGCAGCACGCGAGGTACCCACGGGCGACGACCGCTGGGACGTCATCGGCCGCGAGATGCACGTGCGCTACGCCGACGGCGCCGGCCGCCCGCAGATGAAGGACGCCACGATCGGACGCCGGCTGGGTGTCGCCGGCACGGCCCGCAACCTCAACACCGTGCAGAAGCTCCTCGACCTCACGGCGTAGGACACTCGGCCGGCGTCAGGCCGAACCTCGCAGACCCGGTGGCGCGGCCTCTCCTCGCAAGATCGCCGCCATCAGCTCTGTGCGGAGCTCCTCGAGCTCGGGTTGAGGATGCACGACGGCGGCGATCGCCTCGCCGTCGAGCATGTGGATCACGGAGAACACGGCGGCGGCGAACGCCCCCGGTCCCCACCGTTCGGCGACCGGGAGGGAACGGGCGAGCTCCAGGATGCGGGCGTGGTACGACTGCGTGAAAGGTGCGAGCCGCGCCCGCAGGTCGCCATCGCTGCGAGCGGCGACCAAGAGGTCGTACCAGGCCCCGTTGTCGCGCCGGCGGCACGCGGCGCGGAGCAGCTGGATGCACTCGACCTCGGGCCTGGTGCCGATGGCCTCGAGCCCGACGGTGAACGCGTCGAACTGCCGTTCACGCAGGGTCTCCGCGGCGGCGACCACCAGGTCCATCCGGGTCGGGAAGTGCCGGTACATCCCCCCGACCGAGACCTTGGCCTCGTCGAGCACCCGTTGCGTCGTGGCGGCGGCGTAGCCGTGCTCGGCGAGAGTCGCGATCATCGCGTCGACCAGCCGTTCGCGGGTGGCGGCGCGCCGCTCGGACTGGGTGCGTCTCGGTGCCGCCACCCGGTCACCCTACGACAGGGCCGGGCTGGCGGCCGCGGACCTTCTCGGCTCCACCTCCTGGTGCGCGGGCAGGAATCGGCCGGAGCCCCACGTCGATCCGAGACCCGCCTCCACCTGGCCGTGGCGGGCGACGACACGACCGCCCACGATCGTGGTCGCCACGGCGTCGTCGTTCCGGTTGACCATCCGGCTCAGCCTGAACTCCGGCATCTCGGCCTCGTGGTACGCATCGGTGTCGACCAGGCCGGCCGGTGCGACGACGGCGATGTCGGCGCGCGCTCCGACGACCAGTCGACCTGCGTCCAGGTGGTAGAACTCCGCAAGCTCGCCGGTGAGCTTGTGCACGGCGCGCTCGAGCGTCAAGAAGGGGCGCCGCGAACGGCGCTCCGCGTCACGCACCCGCTCCAGAAGCCGCAGCGGGAAGTTGTAGAACGCCATGTTGCGCAGATGGGCACCGGCATCGGAGAAGCCGATCGTGACCCCGCTGCGGCGGACCAGGTGGTCCATGACCCGACGCCGTCCGTTGCCGATCGTCGTGCTCCATCGCAGGTCGCGTCCGTGGGTCACGACGAGGTCGAGGAAGGCGTCGACCACGTGGCTGCCGTTCTCGGCGGCGACGTCGGCGATGCTGCGGCCCACCAGGGAGGCGTCGGGACACTCGGTGATCCACGCGTCCTCGAAGTCGCGGTGCCACACGCGGGGGGAGAAGCGCTTCTCGAAGTCGCGCCGGAACCACTCACGGTAGGTGGGGTCGGCGAGAAGGCGGTCGCGGTCCATGCCCTCCTGCAGGTGCAGGGCGGCACGACCGGCGCCGAACTCCTCGAACACGACGAGATCGATGCCGTCGGCGTGGACCTGGAAGGCCGTCGGAAGGTGCTGCCAGCGGAAGCGGCCGCGAAGCAGACGGTTGGTCACCCAGGCCATGGGCCCGAAGGCGGCGAACAGCAGGGGCGCAGACTTCGGGTCGGCCGCAGCCAGCAGCGAGGTCTTGAGCGGCTTCCTGCCCAGGCCCGAGGAGGACATGAGGAAGAACGCCATGTCGTACCGCGTGTTGAGGTTCGGAATGCTCTGGAGGATCGAGTCGCGACGACGCAGGACCCTGTGCAGGCGGCGGTACTCACGCCACGTCGCGTGCGTGGAGGGCAGGGAGCGCGACCGGTACCGGTCACCGTCGAGCTTGTCCCACGGATTCGTCATGGTCGACAGGCCGAGAAATCCTGCCTCGAGCGCCTTCTCGAGCTCGCCCTCCATCGCCGACATCTCGTCGCGCGTCGGGCGCTGGCTCGACTCGGTGGAACGGCCCAGCCCCATCGTGCTGGCGCGCAGGTCGGAGTGCCCGAGGAAGCTCGCGACGTTGGGGCCCAGGTGACGCTCGTCGATCGCTCGGGCCCACGCCTGCGGGCCGTCCCACTCGTCGGCGCTGCTCTGGAGCGCGTCGATGACGGCAGCGCGCGGCAGCGCCTCGACGCGGCTGAAGAGGTCGGCGACGTCGACGGGGTCGCTGTAGACGGCCGACAGGGAGCAGTTCCCGGTGACCACGGTCGTGACGCCGTGACGCAGGGACTCGCTGAGTGCCGGCGCGACCAGGACCTCGGCGTCGTAGTGGGTGTGGACGTCGATGAAGCCCGGCGTGACCCAGCAGTCCCTGGCGTCGATGACCTCGGTGTCGGGACCGATGTCGAGGCCGGTCTGGCCGATCACGGTGACTCTTCCGTCCGTGATGCCGACATCGGCGCGGCGACGGGGCGCACCGGTGCCGTCGACGACGGTGCCGTTCACGATGGCGACGTCAAGTGGTCTCGACATGGCAGGGCTCCTTGGGGTAGAACGTTTCCGAAAGATAGCGAACATTCGCTCGCTATGTAACCCCCGGAGGTCAAATGCGCTCCACCACCACGTGGACGGTCGCGACGGACCAGGCCGTACTGACCGTCCGCGACCACGGCTCCCCCGACACCCCGGGTCCGTGCTTCGTGCTCGTCCACGGCTTCCCTGACGACCATCACGTGTTCGACCAGTTGCTGGAACACATGGCCGGACACCGGGTCATCACCTACGGAACGCGAGGGTCGGCCGACGCCGAGCTCGCACCGGGGGCTCGCGTCGACCTCGAGACGCTCGCTGAGGACCTACGGCAGGTGATCGTTTCGATCCCCGGCAGCCCTGAGGTGGTGCTCGTCGGGCACGACTGGGGCGCCGTGCAGTGCTGGGCCGCGCTGGCCGATAAGCAGCTGGCCCAGCAGGTGCGTCACCACGTCTCGATCGCCGGGCCACATCTTGACCACCTGCGCCGACAGGCGCGTCGCGCCGCGCTTCGGCCGGCACGGTGGCGGCCCACCGCCCGACAGGTCGCGCGCTCCTGGTACGCCGTGGCGCTGGTCCTGCGCCCCCTGCAGCGGTGGACCATCGCGGGTTACCTCCGCCAAGCGCGCCGCGATCTGCGCGGGCGCCGACCCGACCCGATGAACCTGCGACGCGGGGCGCGCCTGTATGCGCGCAACGTGCTGCCGCGCATGGTCGCGGGGCCGGCACCACGATGCGCCGTGCCGACGACCGTGGTCCACCCCAGCAACGACGTGTTCCTGGGGCCCGTCGTCCTCGACGAGCTGGCGGACTGGGTCGACGATCTCACCGTCGCGATCGTCCCGGGCGGGCACTGGTGGCCCCTGGACGACCCCGAGGTCTGCACCACGCTCCTGGTCGACGTGGGGGACCGGGCAGCGTCTCGCTGAGGTCCCCGCCAGCCCGGCACGGACCGGGCCGTGGAGTGGCGGAGCTCTGACAAGTGGTGCTCGTGGTCCCGATCTACGCTGGGGGCGTGGGAGTCGGAGAGCTGGCGCTGCTGCTGGACCGCGGCGAGGTCCTGGTGCTCACCGGGGCCGGCGTCTCGACCGACTCGGGCATCCCCGACTACCGCGGACCCGCCAGCGTGCCGCGCACCCCCATGACGTTCCAGGAGTTCGTCGCAACCCCCGAGGCGCGTCAGCGGTACTGGGCCCGCGCCTTCGTGGGCTGGAGCCGGATGTGGATCGCCGAGCCGAACACGACCCACCGCCTCCTGGCCGACCTCGAGGCCGCGGGCCGCCTCCCCGGACTCGTGACCCAGAACGTCGACGGCCTCCACGGCCGGGCCGGCCACCGCGACCTCGTGGAGCTGCACGGCGCCATCGACCGGGTCGTGTGCCTCGACTGCCACGACCTGACCCCACGCGGCGTCCTGCAGGAGCGGTTGGAGCTGCTCAATCCCGGCTGGGCCGAGCGGGAGGGCGTCATGGCGCCCGACGGCGACGTCGTCATCGAGGAGACCGCGGACTTCGTGGTGGCCCCGTGCCAGCGCTGTGGCGGCCGCCTCAAGCCCGATGTCGTGTTCTTCGGCGAGAGCGTTCCCAAGCCCACCGTCGCGCACTGCTTC
>JAHEXN010000165.1 GCA_023252095.1 Actinomycetes bacterium
ACTCCGTGGCCGTCCTCGTGGAACGGGCGCTCAACGACCTCGACGCCGACCAGCTGGTCGCACTGCACGAGGCGCTGGACGACACCGTGACCTATCACCTGATCCTCCCGGTGGAGAGCTCCTCGGCGGCGCTCGCCGCATCGCTCAGCTCCCTCGGCACGGGCGAGATCGCGCCGCCCGTGGCACCAGAGGTCGTGCTCGAGGCGGCCGACGAGGTCCGCCGCCAGGGCGCCGAGGAGCTCGAGACCAGCGCCGCGCTGCTGCGCGCCCGCGGTCAGGAGGTCGTCGCGCTGCTGACCGAGGACGATCCGGTCGACGAGCTGGTCCGCGTCGGCCGCGCCCAGTCGGCCGACGAGGCCATCATCCTCACCGAGCCCCACTTCGTGAAGGAGTTCTTCGGGCTCGACTGGTCGGCGCGCGCCAAGCGCGCGCTCGACGTCCCGACCCTCCACCTGATCGAGCACGTTCCCTTCGACGGACAGGCACGCTGACATGAGCAAGCAGGACACCGACCGCACGTACGACGTCGCCAAGACCGACGAGGAGTGGCGTCAGGAGCTGAGCGCTGCGGAGTACCACGTGCTCCGCCAGGCGGGCACCGAGCGCCCCGGCTCCAGCTCGTACGAGACCGACCCCACCGTCGGCGTCTACGCGTGCCGGGCGTGCGGCGCCGAGCTGTTCCGCAGCGAGACGAAGTTCGACGCCCACTGCGGCTGGCCGGCCTTCTACAGCCCGCTCGCCGGCGACAGCGTCGAGTACGTCGAGGACCGCTCGATGTTCCGCACGCGCACCGAGGTGCGCTGCGCGAACTGCGGCTCGCACCTCGGCCACGTCTTCGAGGGTGAGGGCTTCGACACCCCCACGGACCAGCGCTACTGCATCAACGGCATCGCGCTGCAGCTCCGCCCCGACGCCTGAGCGCTGCGGTCAGGCGACCACTGCCCCTGACCCACCGCCCCGGCCACGGGCCGAGCGGAGCGAGGCAGGCGCCCGGGCGAAGCCCGGCCGCGGCGAGGAACGAGCTGCGGGTGCGACGAGGAACGAGTCGCGCGCCCTCAGGGCCAGAGCTGGGTCAGCTCGTCCCACGTGCGCTTGCGTCCCGTGTAGAACGGGACCTCCTCGCGCACGTGACGGCGGGCCCGGCTGGCGCGCAGCTCGCGCATGAGGTCGACGATGCGGTGCAGCTCGTCGGCCTCGAAGGCCAGCATCCACTCGTAGTCGCCGAGCGCGAACGAGGCGACGGTGTTGGCGCGGACGTCGGGATACGGCCGGGCCTGCATGCCGTGCTCCTTGAGCATGTCGCGGCGCTCGTCCTCGGGCAGCAGGTACCACTCGTAGGACCGCACGAACGGGTACACGCAGACCCAGTCGCGCACCTCCTCGTCGGCCATGAAGGCGGGGATGTGCGAGCGGTTGAACTCGGCCGGGCGGTGCAGCGCGGTCTGCGACCACACGGGTGCCATGCGGCTGCCCAGCGTGGTGCGCCGGAAGGCGTTGTAGGCGGCCTGGAGCGCATCGGCGGTGGAGGCGTGCCACCAGATCATGAGGTCGGCGTCGGCACGGATGCCGCTGACGTCGTAGCTGCCGCGGACCACGACGTCGTCCTCGGCGAGCCGCGCCACGAGGGCGTCGACCTCCGCCGCCTCGGCGGCACGATCGGCGTCGCCCAGCACGCGGTCGAGCTTGAACACCGACCACATCGCGTAGCGGATCGTGTCGTTGATCTCCTTGGCCAGCTTGCCCTGGTTCGGCACCCGTTCCGTCATGGGGCCAGTCTCTCGTGAGCCCTCAAGCGTCCGACAACAGCCTCGACACGGCGGCCTGGGCACCCGCCACGACGGCCGCGATCCCCACGCCGTCGTAGGCCGCGCCGCACACCTCGAGGCCATGGACGCCCGCGACCGACGAACGCACGGTGGCGACGCGGTCCAGGTGACCCACCTCGTACTGCGGCAGCGCGCCGCCCCACCGCTGCACGTGCGCGTCGGCCGGGCTCGGCAACGGCCCCAACGCCTCCGCCAGATCGGCCAGGACCCGTTCGACCAGCGCGGCGTCGCCCGTCTGCAGCGCGGTCGACTCCCCCGCGCGACCGACCGAGGCACGCAGGACCGTGCGACCGGTGTCGGCGATCCAGGCCCACTTGTTCGAGCTGAACGTCGCCGCCTTGACGAACCTGCCGTCGACGGGCGGGACGAGGAAGCCCGAGCCGGTCAGCTCGACGTGCTCCTCCAGCACGACCGTGACGAGCGCGACGCTCGCGTAGTCGATGCCCGCGAGCGCGAAGGCGGCGTCGGGTGCCACCTCGGCCAGCAGGCGCGCCGTGGCGGGTGCTGGCGTCGCGACGACGACGGCATCGGCGAGCACCTCCTCGACAGCTCCGACCGGCCCGGCCAGGAGTCGCCACCCGTTGCCGGAGCGCTCGACGATGCGCACCGTGCTGCCGGTCCGCACCTCGGCCCCGGATCGCTCGGCCAGCACCTGCGGCAACGTGCCGACTCCCCCGACGATGCCGGCGAAGACCGGCGGAACGGGCGCGCCGGCTGAAGCAGCACGAGCCGAGACGGCCGCGGTGACCGGGTCGGCGCCGAGCGCGAGGAGCTGAGGCGCGGCGGCGCGGAGCGACAGGGCGTCGGCATGGCCGGCGTAGACGCCACCGAGCAACGGCTCGACGAGGCGCTGGAGAACCTCCCGACCGGCTCGCGCCGTGACGAACTCGCCCACCGACACGTCGTGGGTCGGCACCGGAACGGCGTGCACCTGGACGTCGTCGACGATGCCGCTCGCCGCGAGCGCGTCGAGATCGGCCGGGACGCCGAGCACGGTCGGCGGGAGTGGACGGACCTCGCCCCTGGTCCACACGCCGGCACTCGTCGTGGCGGGGTTCTGCACCCGGTCGCCCAGGCCGACAGCCTCGATCAGGCCCACCGCCTCCGGGCGTCGTGCCAGCACCGACTCGGCGCCGAGGTCGAGCTGCACGCCACCGACCTCGCCCGTGAGCAGCTTGCCCCCGACACGGTCGGCTCCATCGAGCACGACGACGTCGTGCCCACGTCGGGTCAGCTCCCAGGCCGCGGTCAGCCCCGCGATCCCGGCTCCGACGACCGCGACCCGCATCAGTCGAGCTCGTACGCGTGCACGACGTCGACCAGGCGCGTGAGCGCGTCCGGGTCGGTCTCGGGCAGCACTCCGTGCCCGAGGTTGAAGACGTGGCCGCGCGCCGCCCGACCCTCGCCGAGGACCCGACGGGTCTCGCGCTCGACGACCTCAGCAGGCGCGAAGAGCAGCGTCGGGTCGAGGTTGCCCTGGACCGAGTAGTCGGGCCCGATGCGACGCACGGCGTCGTCGAGCGGGATGCGCCAGTCGACACCGACGACGTCGGCGCCTGCTTCGCCCATCGCACCCAGCAGCTCGCCCGTGCCGACCCCGAAGTGGATCCGCGGCACGTCGAGATCGGCCACGGAGTCCAGCACAGCGGCCGAGTGCGGCTGCGAGAACGTGCGGTAGTCGGCCAGGCTCAGGGCGCCCGCCCAGGAGTCGAAGACCTGCACCGCCGAGGCACCCGCTTGCACCTGCAGGCGCAGGAACTGGCCGGCGATGGCCGCGATGCGGCCCATCAGGTCGTGCCACAGGTCGGGGTCGGTGTGCATCAGCGCCTTGGTGTGGCGGTAGTCCCGCGACGGGCGCCCCTCGACCAGGTACGACGCGAGGGTGAACGGGGCACCCGCGAAGCCGATGAGCGGAGTCGACCCCAGCTCCCCCGTGAGCGCCGTGACCGCAGCCAGGACGGACGTGACGTCATCGGGCTCAAGATCGCGCAGCTGGGCGAGCTGCGCACGAGAGCGGATCGGCTCGGCGATCACGGGTCCGACGCCCGGGACGATGTCGAGGTCGACCCCGATCGCCTTGAGCGGCACGACGATGTCCGAGAAGAAGATCGCGGCGTCGACGCCGTGGCGGCGCACGGGCTGCATCGTGATCTCCACGACGAGCTCGGTCGTGAAGCACGAGTCGAGCATCGCGATGCCCTCCCGCAGCTTGCGGTACTCCGGCAGCGACCGGCCGGCCTGACGCATGAACCAGACGGGCACGTGGGCGGGCGTCTCGCCGCGGCAGGCACGCAGGAAGGGGCTCTCCGAGAGCGGTGTCGTCACCCCGTCAGTCTCTCAGGCGAGCCGCACCGTGCTCCACGCCAGTCCATGCCGTGCGCTGCGGAGTGTCGACCGGTGCTCACGCGTCGGGCGCCCTACCATCACGATGTGGCTGCCCACAGCGAGCTCGGCGGGACGCCGAGCCAGTTCACCGCCGCCGTCGACCAGCTCAGGTCGGCCGCTGTGCGGCCCGAGGTCGTGGTCGACGAGATGCCCGCTCCGACCCGCATCGCCCCCTTCGCGCACGCCCTGAGCGGTGAGATCGTCGTGGCTGACGAGGAGCTCGCGGGCGGCCGCTTCATCCTGCTGCACGACCCCGCCGGGCACGACGCCTGGAACGGCACGTTCCGATGCGTCACATTCGCGCGCGCCGACATCGAGGGCGACATGGCGGCCGACCCGGTCCTGCCCGCCGTGGGCTGGAGCTGGCTGGAGGACGCCCTGGCCGCGCGCGGCGCGGAGGCCACCGCGATCGGCGGCAGCGTCACGGTCGTGCACACCGAGGGCTTCGGCTCGATGCTCGAGGACGCACCGCAGTCGCAGGTCGAGGTCCGGGCGTCGTGGACGCCGCTCACGGGCGTCGGCGACCACCTCGGCGCGTGGGGCGACCTCCTCGCCGCAGTGGCCGGGCTGCCACCCCTCGCCCCGGACGTCGCCTACCTGCCCCGCCGCGGACCCCGCGGCTCGACCCTCGGCGGTCGCGCGTGACGTCCTTCGAGCCCGAGTTCCTCGTGCCCCGTGCCCCCGATCCCAGCGACCAGCCGGCTCAACGGGCCCCGTCACCCGGCACCTCCCGTGCCGACAAGACTCCCGACGCGCCGGCCGACGCGACCCCACCCGCAGACGGTGTCGACGACGCACCCCCGACGGAGCCCCCGGCCCCCGACCCCGGTCTGCCGCCCCTGACCCTGCGCGACCCGCTGCCCCCGGTCGTCGACACCGCTGACGCCTACGCCGAGACGTGTCGTGCCATCGCCCGCGGCACCGGCCCGGTCGCGATCGACGCCGAGCGCGCGTCCGGGTACCGCTACTCGCAGCGTGCGTACCTCGTGCAGCTGCGCCGCGTGGGGTCCGGCACGCACCTGGTCGACCCCGTGCCGTTCGACGACCTCACGGCCCTCGACGACGCGATCGGCGACAGCGAGTGGATCCTCCACGCCGCCACGCAGGACCTGCCGTGCCTGACCGAGGCGGGCATGCGCCCCCGCGCCCTGTTCGACACCGAGCTCGCGGGCCGGCTCCTGAACCTGCCGCGGGTCGGGCTGGCGACGCTCGTCGAGCAGTTCCTCGGCCACAGCCTCGCCAAGGAGCACTCCGCGGCGGACTGGTCCACCCGGCCGCTCCCCGATCCCTGGCTGCTCTACGCGGCCCTCGACGTCGAGGTACTGGTCGAGCTGCGTGACCTCCTGGAGGCCGAGCTCGAGAAGGCCGGCAAGCTCGACTGGGCCCACCAGGAGTTCGAGGCGCTGCTCACGTTCACCGGTCCGGCGCCCAAGACCGACCGCTGGCGTCGCACGTCCGGGATGCACCGCCTCCGCGGTCGTCGCAACCTCGCCCTCGTGCGCGAGCTGTGGGAGATGCGCGACGAGATCGCGCAGCGCCGCGACACGACGCCCGGGCGCGTGCTCCCCGACGCCGCGATCGTGGAGATGGCCACGGCCGCCCCCACCGACGTCGACGAGCTCAAGGGCCTGCGCACGATGCGCGGCCGCGGCGCCCGGCGGCACCTCAACGACTGGCAACGAGCCATCGACGCCGCCCTGGCGCTGCAGGAGGACGAGCTCCCCCGCTCGAGCGTGCGCGGCGACGGGCCGCCGCCCCCGCGGGCCTGGGCCGAGAAGCACCCCGATGCCGCAGACCGACTCGCCCGGTGCCGCGACGTCGTGACGACGCTGGCCGATCGTCACGACCTTCCGGCCGAGAACCTCATCTCCCCCGGGCTCGTGCGCGAGCTCGCCTGGGAGCCACCGGCCGACATCTCGCCGGAGTCCGTCGGCGCGGCGCTCGCCGGCAAGGGCGCTCGCCCGTGGCAGGTCGAGCTCGTGGCCTCCCTGCTCAGTGAGGCGCTCACCGCCTGACGCGTATCGTCGATCGGCATGGGTGACTTCCACCGGCCGGCCCTGCCTGGGCCCAAGGCCTTCCGCGACGTCGTCGGCACGCCCGACCCCGCGGAGGCCACGGCTGCCGGGCACCGGATCGCCCACCTGCTGGTCCGCGGCACCGACAGCGAGGCCGACGAGGCCCTCGTGGAGCGGGTGGTGCACCTCGTCGACACCGAGGGCCTCGGCACCCTGGCCGACCTCTGGGCGGCCTGTCCCGCCGACACCGTCGCCGGGTGCCTCTGGCGCCTCTACCTGGTCCACACGTGGGTCCACCGTCAGCCGGACCAGGCGGCCCGGGAGTACGCCGCAGGCGTCGCGCACGCTCCCGTCCAGAACGCCCTCGCCGGAGTGGTCGAGCCACCCACGCCCGACGACGTCGTCCGCCTCGTCGACGCCGTCCTGCGCGGCGTGGTGCGCTCGGACTTCGACGTCACGCTCGACCGTGCGGCGGCGTTCGCGCACGTGGCCGCCGTCGGCCGCGGACAGCTCGAGAACGGTGATCCCCTGAGCGCCGCGCGCCTGTTCGACCTGGCTCGCCAGCTGCGTCATGCCGCCGCGGTCGAGCGGTCCGGCCACCTCTCCTGATCAGGGCGCGACGGGTTGGACCGGTCGTTAGACTGAGCGGGCGCCGGGCTGAGGTAGCCCCGGGTCTCAACATCAGCCGCTACGAGCGGCCACGCGCCGTGAGGCGCTCCCAGCCCGGCGCACCCCCACGCCGGAGCACGGCGGCGACGCCCCTTCCGCGGGTGTAGCGTCGCCTCGTGCACATCGTCATCATGGGGTGCGGCCGCGTCGGCTCGTCCCTCGCGCGCAGCCTCGAGGAGCGCGACCACACGACCGCGGTGATCGACTCCAACGCCGAGGCGTTCCGCCGGCTCGGACCCACCTACGGCGGCCTCACGGTCACCGGCATGGGCTTCGACCGCGAGGTGCTGCGGCAGGCGGGCATCGAGCGCGCCGACGCCTTCGCGGCAGTCTCGAGCGGCGACAACTCCAACATCATCTCGGCGCGCGTCGCCCGCGAGCTGTTCGGCGTCACGAACGTCGTCGCCCGCATCTACGACGCGGGCCGCGCCGAGGTCTACGAGCGGCTCGGCATCCCCACGGTCGCGACCGTGCCGTGGGCCGCCGACCAGGTCCTGCGACGCCTCCTGCCGGCCGGCTCCGAGCCCCAGTGGCGCGATCCCTCCGGCGAGCTGCGGCTCGACAGCGTCTATGCGCCCTTCGGCTGGGTCGGGCGGTCGATCGCCGAGCTTGAGGAGGCCGCCGACGTCCGCGTCGCGTACGTCACGCGACTCGGCAGCGGTGTCGTCCCCAAGGCCGCGATGGCGATCCAGGAGGGCGACTACCTGAGCGTCTTCATGCGCGACGACCGCGCTGAGGCCGCGCACGCCGTGCTGACCGCCGGACCCGACGCAGGAACCGAGGACCACTGATGCGCGTCGCCATCGCCGGAGCCGGAGCCGTCGGCCGCTCCGTGGCCACCGAGCTC
>JAHEXN010000166.1 GCA_023252095.1 Actinomycetes bacterium
GGTCTTCTCGATGATCCCGATCTCGGCCACGATGGTCATGCCGATGCGGCTCGCCACCGAGACCGTGCCAGTCTGGCAGCTGGGCGTCGCGATCGGCGGCACGGTCCTCGCCGCGGCCCTCCTGGTCAAGCTCGGTGTGCGAATCTACGAGCGGTCGCTCCTGCGCACCGGCAACAAGCTGGGCTACCGCGAGGCCCTCAGCCTCTCCGCCGACTGAACCGGCGTCAGGGCTGGCGCGCCGTGAGCACGGGCACCGAGGGGTGCTCGTGCTCACGTGCGACGTCCGGGCTGGAGACGTACGGCTCCCAGCGCAGCAGCTCCACGAGGTGGGGGCGCACGGCAGCGGCCGCCTCCGGCACCGTGACGTCACGGCCGAGCTCGGCCGAGAGCGTCGTGACGCCGGCGTCGGCGATGCCGCACGGCACGAAGCGGTCGTACCACGCAAGATCGACGTCGGCGTTGAGACTGAAGCCGTGCATCGTGATGCCGCGAGAGACGCGGATGCCGATCGCGGCGATCTTGCGCTCCTGACGTCCGGCCCCGGCGGCCAGCCAGACCCCGGAGCGGCCCTCGACGCGGCCGGCCGTGACGCCGAGGTCGCCGACGGCGCGGATCAGCGCCTCCTCGACGCGGCGGACGTAGTCGACCACGAGGACGTGCGACGGGAGCTTCGTGATGGGGTACCCGACGAGCTGGCCCGGGCCGTGGAACGTGATCTTGCCCCCGCGGTCGACGTCGATCACGGGGGTGCCGTCCTGCGGACGTTCGAACGGCTCGGTGCGCCGGCCCGCGGTGTACGTGGGCGGGTGCTCGAGGAACAGTGCGGTGTCGCCGATCTCGTCGTCGGCGCGTTGCGCCAGGAGCGTGCGCTGCAGCTCCCAGGCCTCGGTGTACTCGAGGGCGTGATCACCGAACCAGTCGTCGCGCACGTGCAGATCGCTCACGTGGTTCAGCGTACGCCTGGGGTCGATCTCGCTGTGGACAGGCGTTTGGCACCGAGCGCTTCACGGACCACGCTGGCGGCATGGACGTCTGGGGGATTACCGCGGTCGGCTACCTGATGTCGCTGCTCGGCGTCACGACCGGAGGGCCAGGCTGCGTCGCGCTCGCCGGGGTCGACCTCCAGCGCAGTCTCGCGTGGTCGTCGAGCTCGGTCGAGGCGGTCGAGGCGCTCTACGTCGAGCCCGCCTCAGCCACGGCAGACGTGGCGGCACTGCAGCAGTGGTCGGAGCGGGGTCTCGTCCTCGAGTCGGCCATGCTCGTCATCGGGTCGTGCACGACGGTCGAGGAGACACCCGACCGCGTCCGACTCGAGGTGCTCGACCGCCTTGCACCCACGTGGGCGGTGGACACGTACGGCGTCGCCACCTCGCTGCCGGTCGACACGTGGTCAGGACGCCAGGTCGTCCTCCAGTGCGTCGACGGCGTCTGGCGCTACGCCGAAGTGGCGGAGCGGTAGCGCTCGCTCAGGGCTTGAGGCCCAGCTTCAGTGTCGACGCGATGTCGGGGGCGTCGAACCGGAAGCCCGACTGCGACAGCGCCATCGGCTCCAGGCGCAGCGACCCGAGCAGCTCGTCGGAGAGCCCCCCGAGGGCGAGTTTCAGCACGGGTGCGGGCGCCTTGAGGAACGCCTTGGCGTCGACCGCAGTCGCGAGCGCCTGGGTGAACTGGCGGTTCGTGACCGGATCGGCCGTGGCCAGGTTGACCGGGCCCCAGACATCGCCCTCGGCGAGGTGCACGACCGCGCGGACCCAGTCGCGCCGCGAGATGTACGACATGTACTGATCGCCCGACCCGAGAACGGCCCCGCCGTGGCGGCGGAACGGGATGGCCATGAGCTTGAGGGCTCCGCCGGACTCGTCGAGCACGAGCGAGGTGCGCAGGAAGCAGACCCGGGAGCCGGCGTCGACGGCGGGCCGGGCGGCGGCCTCCCACTGCTGGGAGACGGTGGCGAGGAAGCCCTCGCCCGCCGTGGCTGACTCCTGCAGGATCGTGTCGCCCCGGTCGGCGCCGTAGTACGACATGCCGGAGGCCGACAGGAGCGCGGCCGGACGCTTCGACCGTGCGACCGCGCGGGCCAACGTGGACGTGGCGGCGACCCGCGAGCTCAGGATCTTCTCGCGGTACGAGGCAGTACGCGGCCAGCGCGAGATCGGCGCACCGCTGAGGTTGATGACGACGTCGGCATCGTCGATCAGCCGCTGGTCGAGGTCGCCCGAGTACGGGTCCCAGCGTGACGCGTCGGCGTCGTCGGCCCCGCCGCGGACGAGCCGCGTGACCGCATGTCCGCGGTCACGCAGCTCGTCGACGAGCGGGACGCCGAGGAAGCCGGAGGCACCCCCGACGACGACCCGCAACGCGTCAGCCATGGGTCAGGACCCGAGCTCGGCCTCGAACTGGCCACCCTGCAGGCGCTGCTTGACGGCCGTGAGGAACCGGCCCGCGTCGGCGCCATCGATGATGCGGTGGTCGTACGTCAGCGCCAGGTACGCCATGCTGCGCACCGAGATGCTGTCGTTGCCCTGCTCGTCGGTCGTGACGACGGGACGCTTGACGACCGCGCCGACGCCCAGGATCGCGACCTGCGGCTGGTTGATGATCGGCGTGTCGAACAGGGCCCCGTTGCTGCCGAGGTTCGTGATCGAGAACGTGCCACCGGACAGCTCGTCGGGCTTGATCTTGTTCGTCCGCGTGCGCTCGGCGACGTCGGCGATCTTGCGCGCCAGGCCCGCGATCGAGAGGTCGCCGGCGTCGCGGATCGTCGGCGCGAGCAGACCCCGCTCGGTGTCGACCGCGATCGACAGGTGCTCGCCGTCGGGGTACGTGACGGTGCCGGCCTCGAAGTCGAGGGCCTCGTTGAGCTGCGGGTAGGCCTTGAGCGCCTCGACGGCAGCCTTGGCGAAGAACGGCAGGAACGTGAGCTTGACGCCCTCGCGCTCCTGGAACGCGCCCTTGTGCTTGTTCCGCAGGCGCGCCACCTCGGTGACGTCGACCTCGTGCACCTGCGTGAGCTGGGCCGAGACCTGGAGCGACTCGACCATGCGCGAGGCGATGACCTTGCGCAGTCGCGAGATGTTCTCGGTCTTGCCACGCAGCGCCGACGGCTCGGGGACGGCAGCCTTCGGGGCCGCTGCTGCCGGGGCCTCGGCCGCGGGGGCCTTCTCCTCGGCAGGCGCCTTGGCCTTCTCGGCAGCCTCGAGCACGTCGGCCTTGCGGATGCGTCCGCCGACGCCCGAACCGGTCACGGTGGACAGGTCGACGCCGTGCTCCTTGGCGAGCTTGCGGACGATCGGGGTGACGTAGCCCTCGCCCTCGTTGGAAGAGGACTCCTCGGCCGTGGCGGGCTCCGGCTCGGGCTTCTTCTCGGGCTCCGGGGCCTTCTCCTCGGCCTTCGGCTCGGGAGCCTTCTCCGGCTCCGGCTCCGCCTTTGCCTCGGGCTCGGTCTCCTCCGGCTCGGGCTCGGGGGCCTTCTCCTCGGCCTTCGGTGCAGCGGGCTTGGCGTCGGCGGAGCCGATGATGGCGAGCTCGGCGCCGACCTCGACGGTCTCGTCCTCGTCGACCTTGATCTCGAGCAGGGTGCCGGCGACGGGGGAGGGGATCTCGGTGTCGACCTTGTCGGTGGAGATCTCGAGCAGGGGCTCGTCGACCTCGACGGTGTCGCCGACGGACTTGAGCCACTGCGTGACGGTTCCCTCGGTGACGCTCTCGCCGAGGGCGGGCAGGGTGACCGAGGTGCCCTCGGCGTTGCCCGTCGCGGGCTGGGCCTCGGCCTGGGGAGCCTCGACCTGCTCGGCCTCCTCGGAGGCCGGCGGCGCGGTGGGCTCGTCGTCGGGCTCGGCCGGCTTCTCGACGTCGGCGTCCTGGGTCTCCTCGGGCTCGGCCGGGGCCTCGGCGGGCTCCTCGGACGGGGAGTCGTCGCTGCCGCTCTCGTCGGCGTCGCCGATGATGGCCAGGATCGCGCCGACCTCGACGGTGTCGTCCTCGTCGACCTTGATCTCGAGCAGGGTGCCGGCGACGGGGGAGGGGATCTCGGTGTCGACCTTGTCGGTGGAGATCTCGAGCAGGGGCTCGTCGACCTCGACGGTGTCGCCGACGGACTTGAGCCACTGCGTGACGGTTCCCTCGGTGACGCTCTCGCCGAGGGCGGGCAGGGTGACTTCGGTAGCCATGTTCTGTGTTCCTTCTGCCGGCTCAGGCGTGGGAGTGGAGGGGCTTGCCGGCCAGGGCCAGTGCGGCCTCGCCGAGGGACTCGTTCTGGGTGGGGTGCGCGTGGATGAACTGCGCGACGTCCTCGGGGTAGGCCTCCCAGTTGACGATCAGCGAGGCCTCGCCGACCTGCTCGCCGAGGCGCGTGCCGATCATGTGGACGCCGACGATGGGGCCGTCCTTCTCGCGGACGAGCTTGATGCTGCCCGCGGTCTGGAGGATCTGGGACTTGCCGTTGCCGCCGAGGTTGTACTCGACGACCTCGACGCCTGCGTCGCCGAACTTCTCCTTGGCCTGCGGCTCGGTGATGCCGACACTGGCCAGCTCCGGGTCGCAGTACGTGACGCGGGGGATGCCGGCGTCGATGACCGGCTGCGGGTTGAGGCCCGCGATCTCCTCGGCCACGAAGATGCCGTGGGCGAAACCGCGGTGCGCGAGCTGCAGACCGGGGACGAGGTCACCGACGGCGAAGACGCCCTTGGCGTTCGTGGCCAGGCGCTCGTTGGTGGGGACCCAGCCGCGGTCGACCTCGACGCCGGCCTCCTCGAAGCCCATGCCCTCGCTCCGCGGGCCGCGGCCCACGGCCACGAGCACGAGGTCGGTGTCGATCGTGTCGCCGTTCTCGAGCGTCACGACGGCGCCGGTGTCGTTCTGCTCGACGCTCTTGAACTTCACGCCGGTCTTGAACGCGATCTTGCGCTTGCGGAAGGCGCGCTCGAGCTGCTTGCTCAGCGCCGGGTCCTCCAGCGGCACGAGCGTGGGCAGGCCCTCGATGATCGTGACGTCGGCGCCGAAGGACTTCCAGACGCTCGCGAACTCGACGCCGATCACGGAGCCGCCGATGATGACGACGCGCTCGGGGACCTCGCTCATCTCGAGGGCCTCGTCGGACGTGACGATCCGGCCGCCGATCTCCAGGCCCAGGGTGCGTGCGGTGGAGCCGGTCGCGAGGATCACGTTCTTGCCGGTGTACTGCTCGCCGTTGACCTCGACGACGCCTCCGCCGTCGGCGTTGGTCGACGCGAGCTTGCCCTCGCCCTCGACGACCGTGATGTTCTTGGAGGCCTTGATGAGGCCCTGCAGGCCCTTGTAGAGCTTCTCGACGACGCCCGCCTTGAAGGCGTTGACGCCCTTCATGTCGATGCCGTCGAAGGAGGCGTTGACGCCGAACGTCTCGGACTCGCGAGCTGCGTCGGCGACCTCCGCGGAGTGCAGCAGCGCCTTGGTGGGGATGCAGCCGTTGTGCAGGCACGTGCCGCCGAGCTTGCCCTTCTCGACCAGGGCCACCGTCAGGTCCAGCTGGCTGGCGCGAAGTGCGGCCGCGTAGCCGCCGCTCCCGCCGCCGAGGATCACGATGTCGTAGGTGCCAGGGCCGTTCGGGGCGTCCGCCACGATGTCCTCCGTTGAAGCGTCGTCGTCGAGTGGTGATTCACTCACCTGACAGCCATCTTTGCACTCGCCCGGTGGTCGTGCGCAGCGGGGCTGGAGGGGTGTCGGACCTACTCCGGAGTCACTTCTCGACCGCCCGTCCGGCACACTGTCTGCCATGGGTTGGTGGAGCAGGCGCAGGGGCTCGCGCACGGCGTCAGGTGCTGCAGTGTCGGACCGGGACGCGAGTCGTGCCGACCTCGAGCACCTGCGGGAGTTCGCTCGTTCGCGGTCCGGGGTCGAGGCCTTCGTGGAGCCAGCGACGTCGGTCACGCAGACCACGGTCGTGTTCGTCGCCGGCGACGGGGAGTGGACGCGTCGGCGCGTCGCCTCGCCCAAGGTGGCCGGTGACGTCGCCCGCAAGCTGGGTGTGCCCATCTACGACACCAACCTGGTCGGCTACCCGCAGCGCATGCGCGACTTCGACCAGCGCCAGCGCCTCAATCCCACTGCCCGGGGCACGGTCAACGCCACCCCCGCGCCGACGCAGACTCCCCAGGAGCAGGCGGCCATGATGACCCTCGAGGTCCTCGCCGGCGTCGACCCGCTGCCCGACGACCCCACGCGCGACGAGCTCGTGCACCTCTGGCGCCAGGCCCGCGCCAAGGCGCACCCGGACCGTCGCAACGGCAAGCGCGACGCGTGGGACAAGGTCGAGAACGCGGCCCGCGTGCTGGGGCTCGACAGCTAGGGCGCTGTCCTTCGCATCGAGGTGACGACCGGAGATGATGCGTTGCGGTGTCTGGGGCCACCCGGATGCATCGGTTCTCGTCCCGCAGGGGCCAGCAATGATGCTCTTCGGTAGCCAGGGGAGCCTGAATGCATCATCTCCGGTCCCGGCTACCGCGCTCGTCCGTGGCCGCTTGTCGTCAGCGACCGCGCACGGTCGGACGAGGTCCGAGCCGGGGGAGCGCAGCCCACCACCTACGCGGTTAGGTCGCGGGCGAGCTGCACGAGGGTGCGCACAGCCACACCCGTGCCGCCGTTGGGGATCTCGCCGTACGCGGCACCGTCGTTGAAGGACGGGCCCGCGATGTCGAGGTGCGCCCACGGGACGTCACCGACGAACTCACGCAGGAAGGCCGCCGCGAACAGCGTGCCGCCGTAGGGCTTGGGGTTGTGCTGGCGCAGGTCGGCGATCTTCGAGGTCTTGACCGCGGCGGTGATCTCGGTCGGGATCGGCAGGGGCCACATCGGCTCGCCGGCCGTGCCCGAGGCGGAGGCCAGCTGGCCGATCGTCGCGTCGTCGCTGCCGAGCATGCCGCTCGTGCGCTCGCCGAGCGCCACGACGCAGGCGCCGGTCAGGGTCGCGACGTCGACGATCAGGTCAGGCGTCGTCTCGCTGGCCAGGGCCAGACCGTCGCCCAGGACCAGGCGGCCCTCCGCGTCGGTGTTGAGCACCTCGACGGTCGAGCCGCTGCGCATCGTGAGCACGTCGCCCGGTCGTGTCGCGGTACCACTGGGCATGTTCTCGGCCAGGCAGGCGTAGGCCGTGACCTTGATCGGGAGACCCAGCTTCGCGATCGCGAGCGTCGCCGTGACGACGGCGGCAGCGCCGGCCATGTCGATCTTCATGGTGGACATGCCCGGACCGGTCTTGATCGAGAGTCCGCCGGAGTCGAACGTGATGCCCTTGCCGACGAGCGCGAGGTGCTGCTTCGCGCCGCGGGGGGCGTACGTCAGCGTGACGAGGCGGGGCGGCGTCTCGGAGCCGCGGCCGACGGCGAGGATGCCGCCGCACCGCTCCTTGGCGAGTCGCTTCTCGTCCCACACCTCGACCTTGACCTTCGATCCGGCGACGTCGGCGGCGAGAGCGCTGATCGCGTCGGCGAACGTCGGCGGACGCAGGTCGCCGGGCGGGGTGTTGACCCAGTCGCGGGCCTGCGCGACGGCGTCGGTCACGGTCTGGGCGTCCTCGACCGCGCGCGCCGCGGCCGACTGGCGGGCGAATGAGCTGAGCACGACGTGCTCGACCGGAGCGGTCGTGTCGTCGGAGGACGAGGACTGATAGGCCGTGAACCGGTAGCGACCGAGACGGACGCCCTCGGCGATCGCGACGGTGTCCTCGATGCTGGCCGGGTGCAGCGCGACCGC
>JAHEXN010000167.1 GCA_023252095.1 Actinomycetes bacterium
CCCAGCACACCGACGTCGTCTACGTCGACGCCTACGTCCTGCGTCGCAAGCGCGAGCAGCGGCAGGTCAACCTGGGACTGCGCCACCTGAACGACGGCAGCCCGCTCTTCCGTTTCCACGTCATGCGCAACCGCGCCTACGTCGGCAAGTACTTCGCGCTCCACGGCAAGCTCAACCGTCTCGGCTTCGGCCTGGGCACCGCGCTCACGTTCGCCAAGGAGGTCTTCCGCCTGATCGTCGTGCAGCGCACGCTGCGCGGGCTCAGCGACCTCATCCGCGGCTTCCGCGAGAACCGGCGCCTGTGGCGCGACGACACCTGGCGCCCCATGGATCCCGCCGAGGTGCCCCCGGCACTGCCACGAGCCTGAGAGCGTCGCGCGCGTCCTAGTCCTCGTGGAGCCAGCGGCGGGCGAGGTCGAGGTCGGCCGGGCGCGTGATCTTGAGGTTGCGCTCGTCGCCCGCGACGACCGCGACGCGGGCACCGGGGACGTGGGCCAGGACGACCCCGCAGTCGTCGGTGGGATCGGCGTCGAGACGCGCCGCGGCCGCGTGCGCCCGTCGCAGCACCCCGGCGCGAAACCCCTGGGGGGTCTGCACCCGACGCACCGAGGCGCGGTCGACGCCCCGCAGGACCGTGCCGTCGGCGTCAACCTCGACCAGCGTGTCGACCGACTCGACCGCCGGAGTCACGGCGTCGTGGTCGACGAGCCCTGCGAGGCACGCGTCGACCACGGCGGTCGTGACGAGGGGACGCGCCGCGTCGTGCACGAGCACGAGGTCGTCGTCGGCGAGGTCGGGAATCGCGGCGAGCCCGAGCCGCGTGCTCTCCGCCCGGGTTGCGCCTCCCGAGACGACCGTGGCGACCTTGGGCTCGGCCACCGCGACGCGGTGCGCCTCGCGGGCCGACTCGGCGTGCGTCACGAGCACGATCCAGTCGACCTCCGGATGCTGCGCGAGCCGCCTGACGGCGTGCGCCAGGACCGTGCTCCCGTCGAGGTCGAGAAGCTGCTTGGGCGTGGCCGCCCCGAAACGGGTCCCGGTGCCCCCCGCCAGCACCAGGGCGTGGACGGTCACGACGCCGAAGGCTCGGGTCGGATCATCGGTTCCTCGCCGCGGGCCCGCTCGGAGGCCTTCCAGGCCCGGAAGCCCTCTTCCGTCTCGCCCCGGCGCCAGTACGCCGAGACCGACACGTCACATCGATCGACCGCCCGCTCCTTGACCAGGTAGGGACGCACGGTCTTGAGGAGGCCGGACTCGCCGTGCACGAAGACCTGCACGCGGCCTCCGGGCCATGGCCACGCGCGGACGGCCTCGTCCAGGAGGTTCGTGGTGCCGGCCCTCGCCGGGGCGCGGTGGAGCCAGAAGACCTCGACGTCGCCCGCGGTCACGACGTGCTGCTCGTCGTCCGGCCCGTCGATCTCGATGAACGCGGTGGCCTTCTGCCTGGACTCGAGGGCCTCGAGGCTCGCCAGGATCGCCGGCAGCGCGGCCTCGTCGCCGACCAGCAGCTGGTGGTCGGCCTCGGGATCGGGCCGGTAGGCGCCACCGGGGCCCCGGAAGTGAACGGTCTCGCCGACCTGCGCGCGGGCGGCCCAGGGCCCGGCCAGCCCCTCGTCGCCGTGGACGACGAAGTCGACCCACATCTCGCCGGCCGCAGGGTCGAGCCGGCGCACGGTGTAGGTGCGCAGGACCGGCCAGTGCTCGGACGGCATCGAGGCACGGAGCTGCTCCAGGTCGAGGCGCTCCGGGTAGTCGACCCCGGGCGCGAGGAACGCGATCTTGACGTACGCGTCGGTGTGTCCCTTCCAGCCCGCGACGACGTCGGCGATCTCGGGTCCGCCGAGCACGAGACGACGCATCGAGGGGCCGAGATCCTCGGCCCGCAGGACCGACAGACGGGTCAGGTAGGTGCTCGACACGCCTGTAGCCTAACGAGGTGACTCAGGGCATCGACATCGCGCAGCTGGACCACGAGATCCGCGTCCAGGACGACCTCTTCCGCCACGTCAACGGCCGCTGGCTGCGTGAGGCGCCCATCGCGCCCGACCGCGCCACGGCCGGTTCGTTCGTGACGCTCGTCGACGAGGCCGAGGCCAAGGTCCGGCACATCATCGAGACCGCGGCGGCCGCCGATGCGGCGGTCGGCACCGACGAGCGCAAGATCGGCGACCTGTTCGCGTCCTTCATGGACACCGAGCGCATCGAGGCGCTCGGCGTCGCGCCGCTGCAGCCCGACCTCGCCCGCATCGACGAGCTGACCGACTACGCCGGGTTCGCCCGTCTCCTGGGCGACCTCGAGCGCACCGGCACGCACGGGCTGATCGGCATCTACATCGGACCCGACCGGGGCCGTCCCGACCGCTACGTGACCCACGCGTTCCAGGGCGGCACGGGGCTGCCCGACGAGTCCTACTACCGCGAGGACGACTTCGCCGAGATCCGCACCGCCTACGTCGGCCACGTCGAGCGGATGCTGGGCCTCGCCGGCCTCGACGACGCCGCTGCGCGGGCCGAGCGGGTGCTCGATCTCGAGACCCGCATCGCCTCGCACCACTGGGACCGTGTCGCGTGCCGTGACGCCCAGAAGACGTACAACCTGCTGCCCTTCGACGAGCTGCAGGCGCTCGTCCCCTCGTTCGACCTCGCCGCCTGGTCGGCCGCGGGTCAGATCCCGGAGCCGGTCCTGGCCGAGGTCGTCATGGCCCAGCCGTCCTTCCTGGAGGGCCTCGAGTCGCTCCTCACGCCCGAGCTGCTGCCGGCCTGGCTCGACTGGCTGCGGTGGAACGTCGTGCACGCGGCCGCCGCCTACCTGTCGTCGGACCTCGTCGACGAGAACTTCGACTTCTACGGCCGCACCCTCTCGGGCACCGACGAGCTGCGCCCGCGCTGGAAGCGTGGCGTCTCGTTCGTCGAGGGCGCGATGGGCGAGGCGGTGGGCCGCCTCTACGTGCGCACCGAGTACCCCGAGACCGCCCGCGCGCGGATGGACGAGCTCATCGCCAACCTGATCGAGGCGTACCGCCAGTCGATCACCGAGCTGCCGTGGATGAGCGACGAGACCAAGGCCCGCGCCCACGACAAGCTCGCCGCCTTCACCCCGAAGATCGGGCACCCCGAGCAGTTCAAGGACTACGCGGCCCTCGAGACCGACCCCACCGACCTGCTCGGCAACGCCCGCCGCTCGATGGCGGTCGAGACGGCCCGCGAGCTGGCCAAGATCGGTGCGCCGATCGACCGCGACGAGTGGTACATGACGCCGCAGACCGTCAACGCGTACTACAACCCCACGATGAACGAGATCGTCTTCCCGGCCGCGATCCTGCAGCCCCCGTTCTTCCACGCCGATGCCGACGACGCCGTCAACTACGGCGCGATCGGCGCCGTGATCGGTCACGAGATCGGCCACGGCTTCGACGACCAGGGCTCGCAGTACGACGGCACCGGGGCCCTGAGCAACTGGTGGACCGATGACGACCGGGCGTCGTTCGAGAAGCTCACCGCTGCCCTGGTCGCGCAGTACGACGAGCTCTCCCCCGAGGGCGCCGACGGCCAGAAGGTCAACGGCGCGCTCACGATCGGCGAGAACATCGGCGACCTGGGCGGGCTCAGCATCGCCTATCGCGCGTTCCGTCTGACCGATCCGGGCGACGAGCCGATCGACGGTCTCACGCCCGACCAGCGCTTCTTCGTCTCGTGGGCGCAGGCCTGGCAGTCGAAGGTGCGTCCCGCCGAGACGGTCCGCCGCCTCACGGTCGATCCGCACTCGCCGCCGGAGTTCCGGTGCAACCAGGTCGTGCGCAACATCGACGCGTTCTACGCGGCGTTCGACGTCACGGCTCACGACGCACTGTGGCTCGACCCGGCCGACCGTGTGACGGTCTGGTCCTCATGACCTATCCGCAGGGACGCCTCGTCGGGTCCCTCGCGGCAGTCCAGATGGTGGGTGGGGTCGGCAACGGCGCCGGGCTGGCGATCGGCGCACTCCTCGTCAAGGACGTCAGCGGCTCGTCCGGGTGGGCCGGCACAGCGACGGTCATGCTGACGATCGGCGCCGCCGTCACCACGGTGCCGCTCGCGAGGTGGGCCGTGCGGTCGGGCCGGCGACCCGCCCTGACGACCGGGTGGCTGATCGGAGCGCTCGGTGCGCTCGTCTCGATCGTGGGGGCCGACCTCGACTCCCTCCCGATCGTGCTGCTGGGTCTGGTCCTGTTCGGCGCGAGCACCGCGTCGAATCTCCAGTCCCGGTTCGCCGCGACCGACCGCGCGGAGCCGCGCAAGGTCGCGCGATCCCTGTCCGTCGTCGTGTGGGCGACCACGATCGGAGCCGTGGCCGGCCCCAACCTGACGACGCCCGGTGCTCGCGTCGCCGGCGTTCTCGGGGTGCCCGACCTCGCCGGTCCGCTCGTGTTCTCGACGGTCGCGTTCGCTGTGGCCGGTCTCCTGACCTTCGTCCTCGTGCGGCCCGATCCCCTCGCTCCGGAGGCTGGCGCGGCGCGACGGCCCCGCGTCTCGCCGTGGCCCCACCTCCGTGGTCGCGCGCTCACGGCGGTCGTGGCCATTGCCGCCTCTCACGCCGTCATGGTGTCGGTCATGTCGCTCACGCCGGTGCACATGCAGGACCACGGCGCCGACCTGGAGATCATCGGCCTGACGATCAGCCTGCACATCGCGGGCATGTTCGCACTGTCGCCGGTCTTCGGCTGGCTCAGCGACGTCCTCGGCCCGGCGGTCATGGTCGTGGCCGGTCAGGTCGTGCTCGTCGTCTCCACGGTCGTCTCCGGCACAGCGGGCCACTCCGAGCCCCAGATCATGGCCGGACTCGTGCTCCTGGGCGTCGGCTGGTCGATGTCAGTCATCGCCTCGGCCGCGATGCTCACGACAGCCGTCAGCGCAGAAGCGCGCCCTGCGGTTCAGGGCGTGGCCGACCTGGCCATGAACGTCGCGGGGGCGACGGGTGGCCTGCTGGCCGGGCTCGTCATGGCCTGGCGCGACTTCGGCACGCTGAACGCGGCGGCAGCCGTGCTGACCCTGCCCGTGATCGGCCTGGTCGTCGCCGGAAGCCGGGCTGCCGCCGACGTCGCGCGCGACTGAGTCAGTCGGCGTCGACGGTCTCGGGCTCACGGTCCGCACGCCGGGTGCCGTGCCGCGCTGCCTTGGCGGCTGCCTTGCGCACCGCCTTCTCCGCACTGGCCTCCGCCTTGCGCTCCCTGCGCTGCGTGCGGCGGGCCTGCACGGAGTCCCAGACGTCGACGAACGGGTCGCTCAGCCGGAACCACACGGCCTCGACGCGTCCGCGGGCCGGTTCGGTGACCTCCGCGAGCCAGTCGACGCGTTCCTCGAGCAGGTCGTCGGGGAACACCACGAGTGTGACGGCGATGATCGCCAGGGCGGCCGGAACAGCACCGAACACGATCGCGAAGAACACGTTGGCCACGATCGCGACCGTGACCGCCACGATGCGGGACACGCGGGTCAGCATGAGCGGGGCGAAGAAGAGCTGCGTCAGCAGCACGAGGTAGGTCAGGAACGCCAGGAAGACCGGGCTCGCGGACACGAGGTCGGACAGGGCTCCGAACGGGCGGAACTCGGGCAGCTGCGTCGTGTAGTACAGCGCCTCGCCCGAGCGCCACGCCTCGCGAGCGACCTTGTCGAGCCCGGCCGTGACGTACAGCAGCACGGTCTGCACGGCCAGGCCCAGCAGGCCGATGTTGTGCAGGCTGATGCCGAGCCAGGGCGGCAGCACCTCGTCGGAGTCGAATCCGCGCTGGTCTGCCTCGAGCCCCTGCTGGCGCCGCGCACGCTGACGGGCGTCGACCGAGCACCGGTCGCCGGAACTCGTGAGCACGAGCCACAACAGCGCCAGGCGCACGGCGTTGTCGCTCGCGCTGCCGACCATGGGGTTCTGGCCCACGACCGCGATGAAGCCGATCAGCGTCACGACGTTGGCGGCCCGGGTGTACCAGCCCGCTGTCAGGGCCAGCGCGGCGAGCGTCGTGACGATGTAGACGACCGTGACAACGGTGTCAGTGGCGTTGCGGACGAGCCAGAGCTCCGGGAAGTCGACGGCGTCGCGCGCCGGCTCGGCCCAGACCGATGCGTTGCCGACCCACAGCGTGCGGTCGGAGAAGTTGATCACGAGCGTCAGCACGACGCTGAGACCCAGCAGGATGCGGCACAGGCCCAGCGCGACGAGCGCGTGCCGACCACCGAAGAGCCACCGCTCGGCCGCCTCGCGGACGCGGATCACGGCATCGACGAAGACCCACCAGGTGTCACGCACCGTCATCACCTCCCACGTAGTCGTCGAACGCTCGTTGCGCCTGCTCGTTGCCGGCGATCGCATCGCGCCACCCGAGGGTGACCCAGGTGAACGGCTCGTCGCCCACTGTCGTCTCGCCTCGGTCATCGTAGGGGGGAACGCGCCGCAGACCGACTCGGATCTGCACCTGCTCGACCGTGCCGTCGGCCAGCGCCGAGCTGTAGAGGGTGCCGAACTGGGTCGCCATGGCCCAGTTCGCGAAGAAGACCTGGGCCTGGAACGGTGTCGCGCCCTCGGCCTCGATCGCGACCTGGCGCGTCGCGCGGTCCTCCTCCGTCAGGTCCTGCTCGACCAGGGGCCGCGCTTCCGTCGGGAACGACGTGATCGCGACGTTCAGGTTGGTGGCCAGCGACCGCGCGGCCCGGTCGATGCGGGGTCGCAGCAGACCACCGTCCTCCAGGTCGGCTGTCACGTCGGTCCACGCGGTCTCGACGGTCTCTCCGCCTGCTGTCAGCACCCGAGCACGGACCAGCAGGGCTTCGTCGGCCCGCTGGAGACCGGGGTCGACCGTGGTCGGCGACTGGCGGAAGTACGGGTTGACGTAGGACGCGAGCGCGCTGTCGCCCACTGATTCCCTGATGGGGCTCGACGGGCTGAGCCACAGGCCGACGATCGCCGAGTGCGCGATCACGACGGCGGCGACCGTGAGCATGATGCCGCTCTGCCACCGGGTCACGTGGACCTGCGGTGCGTGAGCGGGCATGGGTTCCATCCTAGGTCGGGATCGGGTGGTGTCAGGACATGACAGATGCCGGTGACCCGAAGGTCACCGGCATCGGTCAGTCAGTGCTGTCGATCAGGCGAGCAGAGCCGACTCGCGGCGCTTCTCGTTGATCATCGCGGCCGCACCCAGGGACACCAGGAGCAGATCCAGCAGCCAGAAGGGCCACAGGTTCGACGCACCGGTGCTGGGCAGGGTGTCGACCGACTTGTCGGCCAGGCCACCGTTGCCGTTGAGGTTGGCGTTCGCGTTGGCCGGAGCGTTCGCGTTGGCCGGGGCGTTGGCGTTCGCGTTGGCCGGAGCGTTCGCGTTTGCCGGGGCGTTGGCGTTCGTCTGGTCGTCGAACGTGTTCGTCGAGTTCGGGCCGACCAGCGAGTTGCCCAGGTTGACCGACAGGGCCTCCACGCCCGGATCGCCCAGCAGGGCGACGCGAATCGCGGTGGTCGAGAAGATGCCGGCGTCCGACGTCAGGCCGAGCTGCGGCAGCAGGCGGTCCGACACCAGGTCGAGGTAGCTACCCGGATTGGACTCCTGCACGTTGACACGGATGTCGACCAGCGGCGCCAGCGCGATGAAGAGCTGCTCGATCGGGTCCGACAGCGTGTCGGCCAGCGTGGCCAGGAGCGGGTTGATGGCCGCGTCGATGACTTGCTGCACCAGGGGACCGATGC
>JAHEXN010000168.1 GCA_023252095.1 Actinomycetes bacterium
AGAAGAAGATCGACGAGATGAACGCCGCGATCAACGGCGCCACCGAGTCGCTGAACCAGCCGGCGTCCTAGGCGGTCAGGTCCGGGGCGGGGTCCAGGTCGCGCTCCGGGCCTCGGCGTCGCGCAGGAGCTCGTCGAAGGCCCGGTCGAGGCGGGGCCGGTCGCCCGTGAGGAGCAGGTCGGCCGCGAGGCCCCGGACCCGGGCCAGGAGCGTCGTCGCGACCGCTTCGGCCTCCTGGGGCGGGCAGCCCACGAGGCGCAGTCCCTCGCTCAGGGCGGCCAGCCGCTGCTCCTGGGAGCGGCGCAGGGCCGCGGCGTAGGGCGGGTCGCCGTACAGCGCCAGGCCGGAGATCGAGAGGTACAGGCGGGTCGCGCGGGAGCCCTCGGGAGTCTGCAGCCAGGCCCATGCCGACCGGAGGTCGAAGCCTGCGTCGACGATCTCGGTGATGAGCTGGTCGCGCGTCGCGAAGTGGTGCACGAGTGTCGCGTGGCTGACGCCGATCGCGCTCGCGACGCGGCGCAGCGTGAGGTCGGCGAGCCCGGCCTCGAGCACGTGGTCGGTCACGGCGTGGAGCAGCTCGGTCCGCCGGTGCGCGTACCGGATCGTGCGGCCGTCGGTCCTCTCGCTCATGCCTGCACGCTAGCGCGAAGATTTTGCTTGACCATGTGGTCAATCTATTCCTACGGTGAGCGAGCACACACTCATCGGGGGGCCTCGGGCGGTGTGCAGCCCTGGCCCATCAGCACAGGAGCACCACATGAGCAGCACTCCCTGGCGCACGAAACTCGCCTCGTTCGCGCTCGCCGCAACCGTCACGACCGGGCTCGTCGCGGCGACCGGGCTGGGATCGCCCGTCCCGGCGGTCGCGGCCGACAACCCCTATCAGCGCGACCCGGATCCCACCCGGTCGAGCATCGAGGCGACGCGTGGTTCGTACGCCACGGCCCAGACGTCGGTCTCGAGCCTCGTCGCGGGCTTCGGCGGCGGCACGATCTACTACCCGACCAGCACGGCCGACGGCACCTTCGGGGCCGTCGTCGTCGCCCCTGGGTACACCGCCTCGTCCTCGAGCATGGCGTGGCTCGGCCCGCGCATCGCCTCGCAGGGATTCGTGGTCTTCACGATCGACACCGACTCGCGCTACGACCAGCCGGCGTCCCGGGGTGACCAGCTGCTGGCCGCGGTGGACTACCTGACGCAGACCAGCACCGTCGCGAGTCGCATCGACGCGAGCCGCATCGCGCTGATGGGGCACTCGATGGGAGGTGGCGGCACGCTCGAGGCCGTCAAGGACCGACCGTCGATCAAGGCGGCGATCCCGTTGACGCCGTGGAACCTCGACAAGACCTGGCCCGAGGTCTCGACCCCGACCCTCGTGATCGGGGCGGACAACGACACGATCGCCCCCGTCGCGTCGCACGCCGAGCCCTTCTACACGAGCCTGCCGGCGAGCCTCGACAAGGCCTACCTCGAGCTCCGTGGAGCGTCGCACTTCGCCCCGAACACGGCGAACACCACGATCGCTTCCTCGTCGATCGCGTGGCTCAAGCGCTTCGTCGACGACGACACCCGGTACTCGCAGTTCCTGTGCCCGGGCCCTTCGTCGAGCCTGGCCGTCGCGGAGTACCGCAGCACCTGCCCGTTCTGATCCGCCACGCGTCGAGGCCCCGCCGGGAGTGCCAGCGGGGCCTCGACGTCTGGACCGACTACGCCTGGAGGAAGTCGAGCAGGGCGGTGTTCAGCTCCTCGGCGTGACTCACGTTGAAGCCGTGCGGACCACCGGCCACGACGTGGAGCGTGGCGCCCTCGATCGACTCGGCGGAGCGCTTGCCGGAGACCTCGAAGGGCACGATGCCGTCGCTGTCGCCATGGATCACGAGGACCGGGACGTCGATCTTCGCCAGGTCGCCGCGGAAGTCGGTGCGACCGAACGCGTCGATGCAGGCCAGGAGCGCCTCGTCGCGTGCGGGCTTGGCGAGCTCGAGCGCCTCCTGGCGCTGGGCCTCGGTGACCACCAGGTCGTCCCCGGCGCTGAAGAATCCGGTCGCGAAGCCGTCGAGGAAGCCCTCGCGGTCGTCCTTAGCGCCGTTCTTCATGCCCGCGATGTCGTCGTCGCCGAGACCGCCGTCGGGATTGTCGTCGGTCTTCAACAGGAAGGGCGGCACGGCTCCGGCCAGGACGGCCGAGCGGATCCGCTGCGAGCCGCGAGTGCCGAGGTACCGGGCGACCTCGCCGCCGCCCATCGAGAATCCCACGAGCGTCGCGTCGGCGACGTCGAGGTGGTCGAGCAAGCCCGCGAGGTCCTCGCTGAACGTGTCGTAGTCATAGCCGTCGGCCGGCTTGTCGGACTCGCCGAAGCCGCGGCGGTCGTACGTGATGACGCGGTAGCCGGCAGCCGTCAGCGCCGGTACCTGCGCCGACCACGAGGCGCCGCTGAGCGGCCAGCCGTGGATCAGGACGACCGGGCGGCCGTCGCCGCCGGAGTCGGTGTAGCTGAGGGAGATGCCGTTGGACTCGAGGGTCGGCACGGTGGTCCTTTCATCGGGGAGGGGTACCACTTCACGGTGCCTCGGAACGTGACGTCGCGCACGGCAACCGCCTCTGACCTGCGGCGTTGTGCGGCGACGAAACTTCGGCTTGCCCCAGGTGTAACCGGGTGTCACAGTGGCGGAAACATCGGGCTGGTACGAAGGGGATTCGACGTGGCGGACTCGTTGATCGAGAGGTCTCGCGTGTTGCGCGGCGTGCGGCGTGTGGGCAAGGCGCTGACGACGCCCTTGCATCCTGACGACTACCTCAGCCTGGTCAACCCGCTGTGGTCCGCGCGTGAGCTGCGTGGACGGGTCGAGCGGGTCGAGCCGGTCACGGACCGCTCGGCCACGCTCGTGATCCGTCCGGGCTGGGGCTGGACCTTCGACCACAAGCCGGGCCAGTACATCGGCATCGGCATGGAGGTCGACGGCAAGTACCACTCGCGCTCGTACTCGCTGTCGTCGCCGCCGCTCGTCGAGGGCAAGACCGTCAGCATCACGGTCAAGGCGATGCCCGAGGGATTCCTCTCCAACCACCTCGTCGAGGGCGTCGAACCGGGCACGATCGTGCGTCTGGCAGCCCCCCAGGGCGACTTCACGGTGCCCGAGCCCCCGCCGGCCAAGATGCTGTTCATCGTCGGCGGCAGCGGCATCACCCCGGTCATGTCGATCCTGCGCACGCTCGACCGTCGCGACCACATGCCCGACGTCGAGCTCGTCTACTCCGCGGTCAGCGAGGAGCAGATGATGTTCCTCTACGAGCTGCGCGTGCTGGCCCTGCGGTACCCGACGTTCACGTTCCACGAGCGCTTCACCGACACCGACGGCATGTTCACGGCCGAGCAGCTCGACGACGTGGTCGCCGACTGGCGCGATCGTGAGACCTGGGCCTGCGGTCCGGGCCCGATGCTCGACGCGTTCACCCAGCACTACGCCGAGGCCGGCCTCGAGGAGAACATCCACGTCGAGCGGTTCACGCTCCAGCGTGTCGACGGCGGCGACGCCGGTGGCACCGCCACGTTCGGCGTCGGTGGCCCGACCGTCGAGGTCGACGGCGCCGAGACGCTGCTCGAGGCGGGGGAGCGGGCCGGCGTCAACATGCTGTTCGGCTGCCGCATGGGCATCTGCCACACGTGCGACGTCCCGCTGGCGGCCGGTCGCGTCCGCGACCTGCGCAACGGCGACGAGCACGGCGAGCCCGGCGAGTACATCCAGACCTGCGTGTCCGTCGCCGTCGGCGACTGCACGTTGTCCCTCTGACAACCCTGATCCACTCACTATCCGAAGGAGCACACCGTGGCCTACGCCGACGTGCGTGAGTACACCCATCTGACCGACGAAGAGGTCGAGGCGATCGGGCGCGAGCTGGACGAGATCCGTGCCGAGGTCGAGGCCTCGCGTGGTCAGGCCGACCGCGACTACGTGCTGCGCATCATCGCGCTGCAGCGTCGCCTCGCGGTCGCCGGACGCATCACCCTGTTCGCCAGCATGTTCCCGCCGGCCTGGCTGCTCGGCACGGCTCTGCTGTCGTCGGCCAAGATCCTCGAGAACATGGAGATCGGCCACAACACGATGCACGGCCAGTGGGACTGGATGAACGATCCGGAGATCCACTCCAGCAACTGGGAGTGGGACACGACCCAGCCCGCCGAGCAGTGGAAGCACTCGCACAACTACATCCACCACCAGTTCACGAACGTGCTCGGCCACGACAACGACGTGGGCTACGGCATCCTGCGCATGAGCCGCGACCAGAAGTGGACGCCGTACAACCTCGGCCAGCCCGTGTACAACGCGCTGCTCGCCCTGTTCTTCGAGTGGGGCGTGGCCCTGCACGACCTCGACATCGAGGCGATCCGCAAGGGCAAGAAGGACCCGAAGCTGCTCAAGAAGCAGCTCAAGCAGATCGGCGACAAGGTCGGCAAGCAGGCGCTCAAGGACTACATCGTCTACCCGGCGCTCACCGGCCCGGCGTTCTTCCACACGCTCACGGCCAACTTCACGTCCAACATCGTCCGCAACGTGTGGGCGTACATGATCATCTTCTGCGGTCACTTCCCCGACGGGGCGGTGCACTTCAGCGAGGAGGAGCTCGAGGACGAGACCCGCGCCGAGTGGTACCTGCGACAGATGCTCGGGTCGGCCAACTTCGAGGGCGGCAAGCTGCTGCACGTCATGAGTGGCCAGCTCGGCTACCAGATCGAGCACCACCTGTTCCCCGATCTGCCCAGCAACCGGTACGCCGAGGTCTCGGTCAAGGTCAAGGACATCTGCGAGCGCTACGGCATCCCGTACACGACGGGCCCGTTGCACCGCCAGTACGGCCAGGTCCTGCGCACCGTCATGAAGCTGTCGCTGCCGAACCGTCGCACCAAGGATGACGCGACCCCGCCGCCGAAGAAGCGCTCCGGGCGCCTCAGTGACGAGGAGCGCCCCGGCCGCCGGTCCGAGCTGGGGCGGTGGACCAACGCCGCGGCCTCGATCCTGTGAGTGTCATCGAGGGGCTGAACCGGCCCGTCGTCGACGGAGTGCGGCTGCCGTTCGCCTGCGTCGACGACGCGGACGGCGGCCGGCACGACGTGGTCGTCAAGGCCCGGGCCATCCGATGCGCGCTGAGCCGGATCTGTGGCATCTGCGCTGAGGGGCTGACCCGGCCGGTCGCGTTCCTCGGCTCGGCCGAGGAGGCAGCGGTGGGGGAGTTCCTCTTCCCGCCGTGCCACGCGACCTGCGCGGAGGACGCCGTGCGTGAGCACGCGCCGCGCGGTGCCGTGCTCGGCCACGGCGTGGCCCCGGCGGAGTGGGCCGTCGTCACGACGGCTGGTTTCGACCTGGTGCGCCCCACGAAGCGCGGTGGTCCGGTGTCCTTCCGGCCCAACTCGGTGATCGGCAGCACGGTCGTCAGCTGACGCTGCTGCGGTCGATCCTCAGGTCGTCGCCGTCGCGGGTCACCGTGACCTGGAGCGAGCGTGTGACGGTCTCCGACACGGTCTCGGTCCGGGTTCCCGGGCCGGGACCTTCGTCGTCCTCGTCGTCGTCGTCCTTCTTGCCCTTCTTCTCCTCCGGACCGGCCGGAACCTCCACGGTCGAGGTGACGACGTATTGCAGGGTGACAGCGGCGGTTCCGGCGTCCGGGTCGGTCGTGATCGCGGTGACCGTGACGCCTGGCATCGAGGCCCATGACGCCTGGAACGGCTCGAAGCCGCCCACGTCGTCGCGGGCGTCCTCCGTCAGCAGTGCGAACCCGGCTCCCGGGTCGGCCGCTGCGGTCGTGACGTACTGACGCACGAACGCGTCGATCTCCTCCGCGGTCGGTGCAGGGGGAGGGGTGCTGGTCTCGCCCGCGTTCGCGACGTCGGTGGAGTCGTCGCCGCCGAGCGACAGGGCGAAGGCCGCGAGCACGACCACGACGAGCGCGGTGGCGCCGGCCAGCACGAGGCGTCGGCGGCCGCGGCTGGCCGCGCCGCGGTGGGGCGGTGGCGGGAGGTCGGGGACAGGCATCGGAACCGGTGGTAGGTCCATGACCGCGGTGCCCTCGTCGGCGATCGGGGGCGGCGGCACCATCGCCTGGGTCGCCTCCGGCTCGGCGTCGCCAGTGACGAGCGACAGCGCCGTGGAGGTCTCGGCGGCGGAGGGACGCTGGTCGGGGTCCTGGCTCATGAGCCGGGCGACGAGCGTGGCCAGGGCGCCGTTGCCCTCGAGGCGGGGCGGGTCGTCGTGGACGATGCGGAACAGCGTGCCGACCGGGTTCGACGTCTCGCCGTCGGGCGAGGCGTAGGGCGCGCGGCCGCTGGCGGCGTGGAACAGCGACGCGCCGAGCGACCACAGGTCACCCGCTGGTCCGCTCCGTTCACCGCGCGCGACCTCGGGCGGCAGGTAGGCCGGCGAGCCCGTCACGTGGCCGGTGCGCGTCAGGGCGTCGTCGCCGTCGCCACGGGCGATGCCGAAGTCCGAGAGCTTCACGGTGCCCTCGGGCGTCAGCAGGATGTTCGACGGCTTCACGTCGCGGTGCACGATGCCGGCGGCGTGGGCGGCGGCCAGGGCATCAGCGACCTGGCGTCCGACCGCGGCGACCTGGTGCGCCGGGAGGGCGCCGTGCGCCGCGATCTCCTGCGAGAGGGTGTGGCCCGGTACGAGCTCCATGACGAGCCACGACCAGCCCTCGTCGTCCTCCACGAGGTCGTGAACGGCGACGACGCTGGAGTCGTTGAGCCGCGCCGCGAGCGAGGCCTCACGGTGGGCGCGGGCCCGGTCGGGCCCGTCGGAGGTGCCGACGCCACCGAGGCGTTTGAGCGCGACGGTGCGACCGAGCAGGGTGTCGTGGGCGCGCCACACCGCGCCCATGCCGCCCCGACCGATCTCGCTCTCGAGCTCGTACCGTCCTGCGATCACGCGTTCGACCGTAGCGGAAGGGGACGGCGTCAGCGCTGCGAGTACTGGTCGATCATGAGGCGGTCACCGTCGCGCACGACGTGCAGCGTGACGGTCCTGGTGACCGTCTGGGTCTCCGGCTCGCGCTCCGACGGCTACTCGTCCTCGTCGTCGGGGGTCGGGGTCGGTGTCGGCGTGGGTGAGGAGCTGGGCGTGGGGGTCGGCGTGGGTGTCCGCGTCGGCGTCGGGGTCGGCTTGGGAGACGGTGCTGGCGTGGTGGGCGGCGGTTCCGTCGGCTCGACGGCCTCGTCGCTGGTGCTGGACGGGACGACGAAGGACGAGCGGCTCGTGGAGACGGTCCACTCGCAGGCGACGGACACGGTCTCGGCGGCGGCATCGGAGACGACCTGGGTCACGGCTGCACCCTCGGCAGGCCCCCACGAGTCGCGGAACGCCTCGATCCCGCCGACTGCGGCCTGGGCCTCGGGCGTCAGCATCTCGAAGGCCGCGTCGGGATCCGAGGCGGCGGTCTCGACGAACTCCCGACCGAACGCGTCGAGCTCCTCGGACGTCAGGGATCCTGAGTCTCCCGAGTCGTCGTCACCGCCCAGGCCGATCACCAGACCGCCGATGAGTAGGAGCACGACCACGAGCGCTGCGGCGATGAACCACGGCTTCGGGCTCTTGCGGTCTCGACGGTCGACAGGCTCCGGGTGGACGACGGGGTGGGCCGCGGTGGGGGAGTCGGGGGCGGTCGCAGCGGCAGCGATCACCGCCGTGGCCTCCGGATCGGGCACAGGT
>JAHEXN010000169.1:0-5874 GCA_023252095.1 Actinomycetes bacterium
CCTCGTCGACCAGCGCGAGCATGTTGGCACTGAAGTTGGTCTGCAGCTCGGTGTGCTTGTAGAGGTTGTTGAGCACGACGCGGGCGACCGCGTCCTTGCGGATCTCGATGACGATGCGGCGGCCGACGCGCGACGAGGTCTCGTCGCGCAGGTCCGAGATGCCCTGCAGCCGGCCGCTGTTGACCAGGTCGGCGATCTTGCGCATCAGGTTGTCGGGGTTGACCTGGTAGGGCAGGCCGGTCACGACGAGCTGGATGCGCCCCTTGGTGTCCTCCTCGATCGCGACGATCGCGCGCATCGTGACCGACCCGCGGCCCGTGCGGTACATGTCCTCGATGCCCTTGGTGCCGACGATCAGCGCGTCCGACGGGAAGTCGGGGCCCTTGACCCGCTCCATGAGGGCCTCGAGCAGCTCCTCCTTGCCGGCGTCGGGGTTGGCCAGGGCCCACTGGGCCGCGTCGGCGACCTCGCGCAGGTTGTGCGGCGGGATGTTGGTGGCCATGCCGACCGCGATGCCCGCCGAGCCGTTGACCAACAGGTTGGGGATGCGCGACGGCAGGACCGTGGGCTCCTGCGACCGTCCGTCGTAGTTGGGACGGAAGTCGACGGTGTTCTCGTTGATGTCACGCACCATCTCCATCGCGATGGGCGCGAGACGGCACTCGGTGTACCGCATGGCCGCGGCACCGTCGTCGCCCGGGGAGCCGAAGTTGCCCTGCCCGGAGATCATCGGTGCGCGCATGACCCACGGCTGCGCGAGACGGACGAGGGTGTCGTAGATCGCGGTGTCACCGTGCGGGTGGTACTGACCCATGACGTCACCGACGATGCGCGAGCACTTGCTGAAACCACGATCAGGTCGGTAGCCACCGTCGTACATCGCGTACAGGACTCGCCGGTGCACGGGCTTGAGGCCGTCACGGACGTCGGGCAGCGCGCGCGACACGATGACGCTCATGGCGTAGTCGATGTACGACCGCTGCATCTCGTCCTGCAGCTCGACGGGCTCGATCCGGTCGTGCTCGATCGGGGTGTCAGTCACGTGTCAGTTCCTTCGGGAGGTACCGCTGGTTGAGGTGCGGGGTGAGACGGTCGTGCGGCTCGGTCGGGCGTGGCTCGCGCTCGGCGATCACCATCGGTTCGGTTAGATGTCGAGGAAGCGGACGTCCTTGGCGTTGCGCTGGATGAACGAGCGGCGCTGCTCGACGTCCTCGCCCATCAGGACCGTGAACATCTCGTCGGCCATCGCCGCGTCCTCGAGGGTCACCTGTCGGAGAATCCGGTTGGCCGGATCCATCGTGGTGTCCCACAGCTCGGAGTCGTTCATCTCACCCAGGCCCTTGTAGCGCTGGATCTGCTGGCCGACCTCCTTGGGCAGACGCTTGCCCGCGGCGGCACCGGCCTCGAGCAAGGCGTCCCGCTCGGAGTCGGAGTAGGCCAGCTCGTCGGTGGCGTTGCTCCACTTGATCTTGTAGAGCGGCGGCTGCGCGAGATAGACGTGGCCACCGTCGATCAACGGCTTCATGAACCGGAACAGCAGTGTGAGCAGGAGCGTGGAGATGTGCTGACCGTCGACGTCGGCATCGGCCATCAGCACGATCTTGTGGTACCGCAGCTTGGCGATGTCGAAGTCCTCGTGGACGCCGGTGCCGAGCGCGCTGATGATGGCCTGGACCTCGGCGTTCTGCAGGATCTTGTCGATCCGCGCCTTCTCGACGTTGAGGATCTTGCCGCGCAGCGGCAGGATCGCCTGCGTGCGGGGATCGCGCCCGCCCTTGGCCGAGCCGCCGGCCGAGTTGCCCTCGACGATGAAGACCTCGCACTCCTCGGGGTTGCGGCTGGAGCAGTCGGCGAGCTTGCCGGGCAGGCCGCCGCCGCCGAGGAAGCCCTTGCGGTTGCGGGCGAGGTCGCGGGCCTTGCGGGCCGCCATGCGCGCGGTGGCCGCGTCGATCGACTTGCGCACGATGGTCTTGCCCTCGTTGGGGTGCTGCTCGAACCACGCCCCGAGCTCCTCGTTGAGGACGCTCTGGACGTACGAGCGGGCCTCGCTGTTGCCGAGCTTGGTCTTGGTCTGACCCTCGAACTGCGGTTCCTCGAGCTTGATCGAGATGATGGCCGTGAGGCCCTCCCGAATGTCCTCACCCGAGAGGTTGTCGGACGCCTTCTTGATGAGTCCCTGCGTCGTGGCGAACTTGTTGACCGTGGTGGTCAGCGCCGCGCGGAAGCCCTCCTCGTGGGTGCCGCCCTCGTGGGTGTTGATCGTGTTGGCGAAGGTGTGCACCGACTCGATGAAGCTGTCGTTCCACTGCATCGCGATCTCCAGCGACAGGCCCTTCGACTCGTCCTCGGACTCGATCGAGATGACGTCGCGGTGAATCGGTGACTTGCTGCCCACGTTGATGTGGTCGACGTAGTCGACGAGGCCCTGGTCGAAGCGGAAGCGTGCGTCGCGCTCGATCTCGTCGACCTCGGTGTCGCCCTCGGCCGCTTCGAGCGCCGGCGCGCGGTCGTCGCGCAGCACGAGCTCGAGGCCCTTGTTGAGGAACGCCATCTCGCGGAAACGGGTCTTGAGGGTCTCGTAGCTGTAGACGACCGTCTCGAAGATGTCCTCGCTCGCGTAGAACGTGGTCGTGGTGCCGGTCTCGTCGGTTGGCTCGTGACGCTCGAGTGGGGCGTCTGGCACGCCGTAGGTGAACGACTGCGTCCACCGGTAGCCGTCACGCTTGACCTCGACGTGCAGGCGGGTCGACAGGGCATTGACCACCGAGACGCCGACGCCGTGCAGTCCGCCGGAGACCTTGTAGCCGCCGCCGCCGAACTTGCCGCCAGCGTGCAGCGAGGTGAGCACGAGCGTGACCGCCGGCATCTTCTCGGTGGGGTGCTCGTCGACCGGGATGCCACGACCGTCGTCGACGACCTTGACGCCACCGTCGGCCTGCAGGGTGATCTCGATGTGCGTGGCGTGGCCGGCGAGCGCCTCGTCGACGGAGTTGTCGACGACCTCGTAGACGAGGTGGTGCAGACCCCGCTCGCCCGTGGACCCGATGTACATGCCCGGACGCTTGCGCACCGCCTCCAGACCCTCGAGCACCTGGATGTTGCTGGCGTCGTAGCCGGTGGGCTCGAGCGCGGCCGGATCTGGAGTTTGGGTCACCTGTTCAGTATAAGGGGCCGTAGCGAGCGTCTGAGCGTTCCCTCCACAGTGTCGGGCCATGAGTCTGCGGCGAGTCTGGGGGCTGAGAGGCCGTAGAAGGGGTCTGGGAGCGTTTCGCGGACCCGCCCCCGCACCCGGGATCGATCCCCGGCGTCTTCGGGTCGCCTCGGCCCGGCTGCGAGATCTGCTGCGGTTGCCGCGATGCGGCACAGTGGAGGCCATGTCGATGACGGACACCGGCACGGTACGGCACGCCCCGGCGCGCGCGGCGACGAGCGTGCGCCCGCGGGCGGTCCTGGCGACCCTGGTCGCCTCCGCCGGGCTGCTCGGGGTCACGGCACTCGCCCTGTGGACCGCGGGCGGCCAGGACCTCGACCAGTCGGCCATGACCACCGTCACCGCCGGGCGCGACACGCAGCTCGCGGTGCTCAGCGTCCTCGGCTACGTCTCGATCGCGGCAGTCGCGATCGTCGCCGCCGGCGCGGTGGCACTGGCGTTGATGCGGGGCGAGGTGCGGCTCGCTGTCGCGGCGCTGGTCGTGATCGGCGGCGCGAACCTGACGACCCAGCTCCTGAAGCACGCCGTGCTGGAGCGGGCGGAGTACGCCGGCGGCATCGTCGCGCACAACAGCCTGCCCAGCGGTCACACCACCGTGATCGCCGCAGCGCTCGGCGCGCTGTGCCTCGTGAGTCCCACGTGGCTGCGTCCGGTCGTGCTCACGGCAGGATCCTTCGCCGTCGCCCTGACGGGTGCCTCGACGGTCGTGGCGGGCTGGCACCGGCCCGCCGACGTCCTGGCCGCGGTCATGGTGTGCCTCGGTTGGACCGCGCTCGCCGCGCTCGTGGTGGGTGGCGGAGTGCGCCGCACGACGGGCGGACTCACGTTCGCCGTCCTCGGCTCTACCGCAGCGATCATCTTCCTGATCGTGATCGGCGTGCGCCCCACCGACGGGTGGGACGGCTTCCTCACCTCCGGCGTGGTCCTGGGCAGCGTCGCCCTCGTGACCGCCGTGTCAGCTGCCGTCATGGACCGCGTGTCGCCCAGTCACTGAGGCGAGGCCGCCCGCGGCCGAGGCTCATGGCGTCACCGGCGAAGCCGGTCAGCCCGGTCGTCGGCTTCGCTCGGCCTGTGGTGGCTGACGGGTGCCGTCACGTGGTCACCGTCTCGATACAGCTCCCTCGTTCCTCGGTAGCCACTCGACGACCGGGAAGCGCGACTTCGTCGCGGACGCCATGACTCGCGCGCTGGAGCGCGCTCGTCATCCGTAGGTGTCGCGGGGACCGCGGCCGCCGCGGACGGTGCGCTTGCCGTGCTTCCAGGAGGGCGCCTCGGGTCCGCGCACGTCGACGCGCATGACGGAGCCGTGCCCGAGCTCCTCGTTGAGGCGCGCGACGATGCGCGGGGCGAGCAGCTGGAGCTCCTTGCGCCAGGCGCTCGAGTCGGCGCGCACTGACACGACCTGGTCGGCGAACCCGTCGACGAGCGAGTGCTGTGCGATGTCGGGTCCGACGATGGCTGCCCAGTCGGTGAAGACACGCGAGGCGGCGAGCTGGTCGGTCCACCCCTGCTGGTCGACGAGGTCACCGAGCGCGGCGGCCAGAGGCATCGCGTCGTCGCGGTCACCGCGGCGTGGCACCGGGCGCTGGCCGCGTCGACGACGCCGGGGCACGGATCCCGGGTTGGCCGAGCGGTAGCCGTCGGCGAGCTCGCGGGCCAGACGCATCGGATCGTCCGGTCTCGGCTTCGGCGCTGGCGGCTCCTCGGGGTGAGGCTCGGCTGCGTCGTCCACGTCAGTCATCGAGCACCTTGCCGTCGGCGACGCGGAAGCGGCGCCCGCGGAGTCCGGGCGGGACGTCGCCGTCGACGGCCGCGGTGACCAGGACCTGCTCGACGTGCTCGGCCATCGAGGCGAGGTGGTCGCGGCGACCCGTGTCGAGCTCGGCGAAGACGTCGTCGAGGATCAGGATCGGGTCGTCGGCACCGCGCTCGGGAGCACGCAGGTGGTCGAAGGAAGCGAGCCGGAGCGCGAGGGCGAGCGACCAGGACTCCCCGTGGCTCGCATACCCCTTGGCGGGGAGCTCGCCGATGCGGAGCTCGACGTCGTCGCGGTGCGGACCGACGAGGCTGACCCCGCGGTCGAGCTCGTCGCGGCGCCGCTCCTCGATCGACCGCAGCAGGAGGTCGCGGCACTCCTCCGGATCACGCGGGTGGTCGGCGTGAGCCACCCCGGTCTTGGCGACGTACGACGCCGTGACGTTGCGCCTCGTCTCTGCCGCCGAAGCCGCGACTCCCGCGTGTCGTTCCTCCAGGTGCGGGGCGATCTCGTCGAGCACCAGGAGGCGACGGGCCGTGATCTCCCCGCCCAGCGTGGCGAGGCGTTCATCCCACACTTCTAATGTCGACATATCTACTTGTCGACCTCGGGCGGTCTTGAGAAGGGTGTTGCGCTGCCGCAGGGTGCGTTCGTAGTCGGCCTTGACGCCAGCCTGGCGCACCGACTGCATCAGCAGGTGGTCGTCGAGGAAGCGGCGTCGGTCGGACGGATCACCCTTGACGAGCGCGAGGTCCTCGGGCGAGAACAGCACGGTGCGGACGGTTCCGAGCAGGTCGCGGACACGCGGCAGGTCGGAGCGGTTGACCCGCGCCCGGTTGCTGCGGCCCGGATTGATCTCGACCTCGATCAGCGCAGTGCGGTCCTGGCGCACGACCTCGGCGCGGAC
>JAHEXN010000169.1:5884-7666 GCA_023252095.1 Actinomycetes bacterium
TAGCCCGCTCGGTGCCGGCACGCACGAGCGGGGTGTCGCTCGAGACGCGGTGGGAGTCGAGGCGGGCGAGGTAGTCGACCGCCTCGACCAGATTGGTCTTGCCCTGGCCGTTGGCGCCGACGAACGCGATGGGCCCGGCACCCACCTCGAGGTCGACCTCCGTGTACGAACGGAAGTCGTGCAGGGCGAGACGGGCGACGTGCACGTCAGCTCGCCGAGGGCGGCTCACCCGTGCCGGGCTCGGCGGCAGCGCGCACGGCGTGACCGCCGAACTGCTGACGCATCGCCGCGATGGCCTGCATCGCGGGCGACTCGTCCTGGCGCGACTGGAACCGGGCGAACAGCGAGGCCGCGATGGTGTGCAGCGGCACGGCGTGCTCGATGGCGGCCTCGACGGTCCAGCGACCCTCGCCCGAGTCGTCGGCGTAGCCGCGGATCTTCGAGAGGCCCGGATCGTCCTCGAGCGCCTGCACCAGGAGGTCGAGCAACCACGAACGCACGACCGTTCCCTCACGCCAGGAGTCGAGCACCGCCGGGACGTCGTCGACGAGGTCGGTCTTCTCGAGCAGCTCGAAGCCCTCGGCGTAGGCCTGCATCATGGCGTACTCGACGCCGTTGTGGACCATCTTCGCGAAGTGGCCGGAACCGACCTTGCCGGCGTGCACGAAGCCGCCGGTCTTCTCGGCACCCTCGGCCGCGTCCGGACGCAGGGCGTCGAAGACCGGCTGCACCGTGGCGACGTCGGCGGCGTCGCCACCGACCATCAGGGCGTAGCCGTTCTCGCGACCCCACACCCCGCCGCTGACACCACAGTCGAGGTAGCCGATGCCCTTGGCCGCGAGCAGCTCAGCGTGCTTGAGGTCGTCGGTCCAACGGGAGTTACCGCCGTCGACCACGATGTCGCCCTCGCTCAGCAGGTCACCGAGCTCGGCGACCGTGGCGCGGGTGGGCTCGCCGGCGGGCACCATGACCCACACGACCTTCGGGCTCGGCAGCGCCTCGACGAGCTCGGCGACCGAGCCGACGTCGCTGACCGAGGCGTCGCGGTCGTAACCGGTGACGGTGACATCGCGCTCGCGCAAGCGCTCACGCATGTTGCCACCCATCTTGCCCAAGCCGATGAGTCCGAGATGCATCGTGCCCTCCAAGGCGAAGTCAGGTCTGGAGACGAACCGGCATGATCAGGTAGCGGAACGCGCCGTCGGGCTCCGCGCCGATCTCGCCGACGCCGCTGATCGCGGCGGGCTTGGTGTGCTGCGTGAAGGCCAGGTGCACGACAGGATCGGACATGACGCCGAGTCCTTCGAGCAGGTACGAGGGGTTGAAGCCGATCGGTGGCCTCGATCGACTCGCTGGCCTGGGCCTCGTCGCCGGTGCCGGCCTCGAGCAGCAACGTGCCCTCCGAGAACGACAGCCGGACGGGCGTGTTGCGCTCGGCCACCAGGGCCACGCGCTTGACGGCATCGACGAGGTCCTGCGTCGCGACGTACGCGACGGTCTCGGGCGTGGCCGAGAACAGCTGACGCACGCGGGGGAAGTCGCCTTCGAGCAACCGTGTCGTGGTGCGACGGCTGCCGTTGCCCACGGTGCCCTCGAAGCCGATCAGGCCGTCGCCGCTCTCGCCGGACGAGACCGCGATCGTGATGTCGCTGCCACCGGCGAACGAGCGGGCCGTCTCGCCGAGGACGCGGGCCGGGACGAGCGCCCGGGCGGAGAGGTCGCTGGCCTCGGGGAACCACTCGAGGTCGCGCAGGCTGGCGCGGAAGCGGTCGGTGGCCATGA
>JAHEXN010000170.1 GCA_023252095.1 Actinomycetes bacterium
TAGACGTCGGCGATCTCCTCGACCGTGGCCGTCTCGGGCATGTTGACCGTCTTGGAGCTGGCACCCGACAGGAACGGCTGGGCCGCGGCCATCATGCGCACGTGACCCATGGGCTTGATGGCCCGCTCGCCGACCGCGCAGTCGAAGACCTCGTAGTGCTCGGGCTTCAGGCCGGGCGCGTCGATGACGTGGCCGTGCTCGGCGATGAACTCGACGATCGCCTCGATCGTCTCGTTGGTGTAGCCGAGCTTGGTGAGCGCGGCCGGGACCGTCTGGTTGACGACCTGCATCGAGCCGCCGCCGACGAGCTTCTTGAACTTGACCAGCGAGAAGTCCGGCTCGATGCCGGTCGTGTCGCAGTCCATCATGAAGCCGATCGTGCCGGTGGGCGCGAGCACGGACGCCTGGGCGTTGCGCCAGCCGTTTTTCTCACCGATCTTGAGGTTGTCGGCCCACTGCTTGGTGGCCTCGCGGTGCACCGCGATGTCCATCGTGTGCAGCGTGCGGATGTCGTCGTTGGCGGCGAGGTGCTTGCGCATGACCCGCGTGTGCGGGGCGGCGTTCTGCGCGTAGCCGTCGTACGCACCGACGATGCCGGCCAGCTCGGCCGAGCGACGGTACGAGGTGCCGGTCATGAGCGACGTGATCGAGCCGGCCAGTGCGCGGCCACCGTCGGAGTCGTACGCCAGGCCCGAGGCCATCAGCAGGGCGCCGAGGTTGGCGTAGCCGATGCCGAGCTGACGGTAGGCCCGCGTGGTCTCGCCGATCGGGTCGGTCGGGAAGTCCGCGAAGCAGATCGAGATGTCCATCGCCGTGATGATGAGCTCGACGCTCTTGACGAACTTCTCGACCTCGAACGAACCGTCGTCGGCCAGGAACTTCATGAGGTTGAGGCTGGCCAGGTTGCAGCTCGAGTTGTCGAGGTGCATGTACTCCGAGCACGGGTTGGAGGCCGTGATGCGACCCGCCTCCGGCGTGGTGTGCCAGTCGTTGATCGTGGAGTCGTACTGGATGCCCGGGTCGGCGCAGGCCCACGCGGCCTTGGCGATCTTGTCCCAGAGCTCGTTGGCATCGATCTGCTCGATGACCTCACCGGTCATGCGACCACGCAGGCCGAAGTCGGTCTTCTCCTCGACCGCGCGCATGAACTCGTCGCTGACGCGGACCGAGTTGTTGGCGTTCTGATACTGGACCGAGGTGATGTCGGAGCCGCCGAGGTCCATGTCGAAGCCGGCGTCGCGCAGGACGCGGATCTTCTCCTCCTCCTTCTCCTTGGTCTCGACGAACTCGACGATGTCGGGGTGGTCGGCGTTGAGGACGACCATCTTGGCCGCGCGGCGGGTGGCGCCACCGGACTTGATGGTGCCGGCAGAGGCGTCGGCGCCGCGCATGAAGGAGACCGGGCCGGAGGCGGTGCCGCCCGAGGAGCGGAGCAGCTCCTTGCTGGAGCGGATGCGCGACAGGTTGAGGCCGGCACCGGATCCACCCTTGAAGATCAGGCCCTCCTCGCGGTACCAGTTGAGGATCGAGTCCATCGAGTCGTCGACGGCCAGGATGAAGCAGGCACTGACCTGCTGCGGGCTGGACGTGCCGACGTTGAACCAGACGGGGCTGTTGAAGCTGAACACCTGGTGCAGCAGCATGTGGGTGAGCTCGTGCTCGAAGATCTCGGCGTCGGCGGCGGACGCGAAGTAGCCGAAGTCCTTGCCGGCCTTGACGTACGTGAGCACGACACGGTCGAGAAGCTGCTTGAGGCTCTGCTCGCGCTCGGCCGAGCCGACGGCGCCGCGGAAGTACTTGGTGGTGACGATCGTGGAGGCGTTGACGCTCCAGAAGTCGGGGAACTCGACGCCGCGCTGCTCGAAGACGTTCTCGCCGGTCTTCCAGTTGGTCTGGACGACGTCGCGACGCTCCCACGTGACGGCGTCGTACGGGTGCACGCCCTCGGTGGTGTAGACGCGCTCGATCTTCAGGCCGGAACCGGCCTTGGAGGCGCTCTTGCGGGGCGAACCGGTGGATCCGCTGACGGTCTCCGTCATGGGGGTGCTCCTGTTACTCAAAAGGGTTTGGCTGCTGCTCTTGCTCTACTGCTCGGTACTCGTCGTGCGGTGCTGCGGTGCTTTCGGGGCCCCGGCCGTGCCTGACGGCGGAGACCCCCGGAAGAGTGGTGACGGACTACGGGGAGGACGTGCGGGTGGCGGTCTCCTCCGCGAGCTCGCCATCGGCCGAGGCCGACATGAGGCTCGCGATCTCGACCGCGAAGTCGTCGGCGGAGTCGAAGGCCTTGTAGACGCTGGCGAAGCGCAGGTACGCGACCTCGTCGAGCTCCTTGAGCGGCTCGAGGACCGCCAGGCCGACCTGGTGGGCCTCGATCTCGGCACACCCGGACGACCGCAGCGTGTCTTCGACACGCTGACCCAGACGAGCGAGGTCGTCGTCGGAGACGGGCCGTCCCTTGCACGCCTTGCGGACGCCGGCCACGGCCTTCTCGCGGGCGAAGGGCTCGGTGGCCCCCGACCGCTTGACGACCATGAGCTGCATCTGCTCGATCGTGGTGAAGCGCTTCTCGCAGGACGAGCAGGTGCGACGCCGACGGATCGAGCCACCCTCGTCGGCGACCCGGCTGTCGAGAACTCGGGTGTCGGTGTTCTTGCAGAACGGACAGTGCATGTCGGGCCTCCTCGAAGGGGGTGGGTGGGGATGGATCTGGGGAGAAACTGTGGACCGAGGCCCGAATCATGTGGGTAACCACCGAAAGGCTGTGTACCCATATGTGGAGAACTACACGCGTGTAAGTCCCAGATGTAGTGGCTACCGTACGTGGTCGGTGGCAGGCCGCGCAACCATTCTCGGGCGCGGCGCCGACAATTTTTTGGGCCCCGGCGTTTGCGCAGGTCACAGGCACACGGATGCCCCACGAGTCACACGCGCCCCAGGAGTCATCGGCGTGGCACCGACGTTCGCCGAGCCGATCGCGACCCTTCTGCCCACACTGGACCGGTGACCTCCGACGTCGACCGACACCTCGAGCAGGCCATCCTCGACCTCCTGGCCAGACGAGCCGCGAACGCGACGATCTGTCCGTCCGACGCGGCTCGGGCCGTCGGCACCGGGGACGACTGGCGTGACCTCATGGAGCCGGCGCGACGCGCCGCCCGACGCCTCGTCGACGCCGGCGACGTCGAGATCACCCAGAAGGGCCGCGTCGTCGACCCCGCCACCGCGATGGGCCCGATCCGGATCCGCCGCGTCCAGGCCTGACCCCTCTGGGCCCTTGTGCCACGTCGGTGCACGGGTGGACGCTGTCATCATGGCGATCGCACTGAACCCCTACCTCAACTTCTCGACCGAGGCCCGGGAGGCTCTGGAGTTCTACCAGGCGGCCCTGGGCGGCGAGCTGACCCTCTCGACCTTCGGCGAGTTCGGCATGGCCGACGATCCGGCCCAGGCCGACCTGGTCATGCACGGACAGGTCACGACGCCCCTCGGGCTCACCCTGATGGCGTCCGACACTCCCCCGGGCGGCGATCAGCCGCAGCACGGCACGCACGTCAACGTCTCGCTCAGCAGCGACGACACCGACCTGCAGCCGTTCTGGGACCGATTGACCGAGGGAGCCGAGATCGTCGTGCCCTTCGAGCTCGCCCCGTGGGGCGACAAGTTCGGCCTGTTCAACGACCGCTTCGGCATCGCCTGGCTCGTCAATCAGGCAAGCCTCGGCTGACCTGTTCCCGCTGCAATCCCGGCATTTCAGGGGTCGCCCGCTTCCGGTTGCGTCACGCGATCTACGGCGTAACGTCGAACCCATGAGCACCCCCAAGTTCACGATTCCCGGACTCACCGACGCCGAGGGCGAGAAGCTGGCAAGCATCCTGCAAGAGCGCCTCCACGCCCTCAACGACCTGGCCCTGACGCTGAAGCACGTTCACTGGAACGTCGTCGGCCCGCACTTCATCGCGGTGCATGAGATGATCGACCCGCACGTGGTCGAGGTGCGTGACGCGGTCGACGAGACCGCCGAGCGCATTGCCACCCTCGGCACCTCGCCGAACGGGTTGACCGGCGACCTGGTCAAGACCCGCACGTGGGACGACTACTCCCTCGGTCGCGCCACCACGAACGAGCACCTCGGTGCGCTGGACCTTGTCTACCAGGGCGTCATCGCCGATCACCGCAAGGCGCAAGAGGCCGTCGCCGACCTCGACGCGGTCACCGAGGACATGCTGATCGCCCAGCTGCGCCAGCTCGAGCTGTTCCACTGGTTCGTCCGCGCCCACCTGGAGAACACCGGCGGCGAGCTGAGCAGTGCCGGCGCGGGCTCGGAGCAGGCAGCGGCCGACCAAGCCAGCGCCGCCGACACCGTCAGCTGACGATCGTGCCGACCTCGACGTCGAGATAGTCGAGGGCGGCGTCGACCAGGGCGAACGCCCGAGTGCGCGCCTGCGGAGCCAGGCGACGAGCCTCACGATTGAGCTCGTCACCATCGGCATCCGCAGCGCGCACTGTCGTCTTCTCGTCGTCGACCCACTGCGCGTAGACCTCGGGGACCACCTCGGGATGGAACTGCCAGGCGATGGCCTTGGCCCCGTGCTCCTCGTCGATGAAGCACTGCGGTCCGTGCCACGTCGAGCCGAGCACCTGCGCGTTCTGCGGTGGCACGAACGTGTCGTGGTGGAACTGGCCCCACGGGCCGGGCGGGCACAGCACGTGGTCGACCGAGTCGACCCGGACCCAGCCCACCTCAGGCTCGGCCATCCGGTACGAGTGGCCTCCGAGGGCGCGCGCCATGAGCTGGGCGCCGAAGCAGATGCCCATCACGGGCGTGCCCGCGGCCAGCGAACCTCGCACCCAGTCCGACTCGGCCATGACGTCGCGGACGTGCTTGGGGTCGTGCGCCGACCGGTAGGACCCCAGCAGGAGCAGCAGGTCGACGGGCTTGCCCGCGGCCGCGTGCTCGGCGCGGTCGGGCAGGTCACCGCGGTCGACGAACTCCACCTCTGCCCCGAGCTGCCGTAGACGCTCGGTCACGTACCCGCCCTCGCGGTCGGTCTCGTCGGCGATCACCACTACGCGCATGCCGTCATTCTGTCCTGCCCTCCCCAGAAACGGTTGTCCACAGGCCGTGCGCCACGCGGCTGACAGGGACGTGCGCGCTGCCTAGGTTCGTCGACGACACATCGACGACGAATCGGGGGATTCCATGAACAGGACGTGGTGGGCAGCAATCGGGGTTGCGGTGGCGGTGCTGGCCGGTTGCGGCGCGCCGGACGAGCCGAGGAAGCGCGAGGGTGATGGGCTCGGCGAGGTCGCACCCCGTGTCACCGCGACACCGTCGTCGGTGCCGCAGCGCGGCCTCGACCGTTTCACTCCTCCGACGGGCGAGTGCGGCATCACGCTGATCTGCGGGCTCGGGGCGGGACCCGACGGCCCCATGGCGCCGTGACGGCTCCCCCGCCTCGGGTTCGATCCGTGATCGGGTTGCTGACAAGTGCGCGGAACCGTCGCTACCTTCGTGGCCAGATGACGATCGGGGGATCTCATGCGTAGGACGTTCTGGCCGTGCCTGGCCCTGGCTGCCGTGCTGCTCACCGGCTGCATCGGCGACCCGGAGCCACGGGAGCCCGATCCCACCGGGAGCACCAGCCCGAAGCCCAGCGCGACTCCCCCGCCCCTTCCCGAGGCGGCGACCCAGGAGACACCCGACGGCGCCGCCAGCTTCGTCGACCACTACCTCGAGGTCCTGACGTACTCCGCCCAGACCGGCGACACTGAACCACTGAGGGCAATCAGCAACCCTGACTGCGATGGCTGCTCATCGTATGCAGACCGCTTTGAGCAACGCCACGATGCGGGCGGCTGGCGCACGGGAGGCGAGTGGACCGCGGGCGAACTTCAGGTCAGTCAGTTCGGCATCGATACAGCTCTTGTGACTGACTTGGCATCGGCCGCAGGCACTGTAAAAGAAGATGCCGACGCATCTCCTAAGAGCTTCGATGCGACTACCTAGAAGGTCACATTCGTCGTCACATTCGCAGGCGAGACGTGGATCATGCTTGAGTTCGCGCTTGGCGATCAGTCATGAGAGCTTGGCTGACTTCCCTTCTTGCCGTGGCTCTAACTGCGACGTCGGTCTCGGGTGCCAGTGCCGTCGGCGTCACACCAGACCCTGATTCTCCCGGAGTGCTGCTGGAACATCAGGATGAGATCAAGCCCCGGACCGGGGCCTACGAGGGGGCCGTGGCGGGGAAGCAGGTGGTTGCGCCGCCGCCGGTGGCCTGTGTCCGGACCGGGCAGGTTCGCGAATGCCTCGGACAGTCGCTTCAGGTCCTCATGCCGAATGATCCGGTGGTCGTGGCGGAGATCCGGCGGGCCGTGGAGTCGGTGGGGTTGCCCGCGCTTGCGCTGAGGATCCAGCCGGGTGGTCAGACCCTGGTCAACGTCGAGACGATCTTCCACACGGAGGCGCCCGAGTTCCGGCACTCCACGGTGCTGCTGGGTCAGGCCGTCGAGATCACCGCGACCCCCACGAGGTTCACGTGGCACCACGGCGACGGCACGACCCAGACGACCTCGACTCCCGGAGCCCCGTACCCGTCGACCGAGGTGACGCACCGCTACGCCCGCGTCGCCACCGGGCTCACTCCACGGGTCGACGTGGGATACCACGTCACGTACCGCGTCAACGGAGGGGCCGTGCAGGAGATCGACCAGCTCATCACCGCGTCCGGGCCACCCGCCGGCCTCGACGTGGCCGAAGCCGCACCCGTCGTCGTTGCACCCTGAGCACCACGCCCGAACACAACCCGCCCAGACCCGACACCGGGCAGCCACGGCCTTCCCCAGCGCGTGACTGCCCGGTGGCAGATCCGGGCGCAGCCCGGACGGGTTCCGGTCGGCGGGCGTCAGTCTCAACCCAAGGCCCGCCGACCAGGCGTGTGGTGGCGTCAGTCGGTCGCGTAGACCGGGACGGCCAGCTTGGTGCCCATCTGCAGCGTCTCGCCATCGACCAGCGAGTTGAGCTTGACGATGTCGTCCATCGTGTCGCGGATGTCGCCGCCGGGGTTGGCCTCACCCGCGATGGACCACAAGGTCTCACCCGGCTGGACCGTGACGTTGGTGGTGCCGGTGATGTCGCCCGCGTCGCTCGTGGCGGCGGTGCCCGAGCCGAAGACGATCATGAGCGCGGTGATGACGGCCAGCGCCAGGACGACCAGCAAGACCCGGCCGCGACGCGTGAGCCGCAGGCCGCCCGATGACGCCGGACGCGCAACCGCGGGTGCCACCACGGGGACCGCGACGAGGTGGCGCTCGCGGGGGCCGACGACACGGACGTGCGCCGGAAGCTCGAACAGCGGGAGCTCGTCGTGGGTGATGCTCATGGTGGTCTCCGAGGGGAAGTGAGGAGTGTGGCGTGTTCTCTCGAACGCCCGCCCGGCGCTTCAGCCGAGGGATGTCATTCGATCGGGATCGGTGCGAACGGACGTTCGATCGAACACATGAACGACCATACGGGCCAGGTCGGACAAAAGTGAAGACCCCAGTCGAACAAATTTGCGAATGGGTCACGCTTGGCGCTCTGACCTGCGCAAACGCGGCGAATGTGAGGTGGGACACGGGCGTCCGCGGCCCGAGAGGCGGGTAGCGCCGGGTCCACCT
>JAHEXN010000171.1 GCA_023252095.1 Actinomycetes bacterium
GCCCGAGAGCCCGGGGAGCATCAGGTCGAGCAGCACGATGTCGGCGCCGTTCCGGTCGAACTCCAGCAGCGCGTCGGGCCCCGTCTCGGCGACGGCGACGTCGAAGCCCTCCTTGCGGAGCACGTAGGAGAGCGCCTCGCTGTAGCTGGTCTCGTCCTCGACCACCAGAACTTTGGTCACTTACTTCTCCTCATCGACTTCGGGATCGAACGCCGGGAGCACCAACGTGAACGTGGAACCGAGTCCCGGTTCGCTCCAGACCTCGACCGAGCCGCCGTTGCTGGCGGCCACGTGCTTGACGATGGACAGGCCGAGGCCCGTCCCTCCGGTCGACCGCGCACGCGCGGGGTCGACCCGATAGAACCGCTCGAAGATCCGCTCGAGCTCGGAGGCGGGGATGCCGACGCCGTTGTCGGACACCGTGATCTTGACGTCGCCGTCGACCCGCTTGGCGGTGACCGCGACGCGGGACTCCTCAGGGGAGTAGGTCACGGCGTTCTCGACCAGGTTGCTGACTGCGGCGTGGAGCTGCGCGCGGTCGCCGAGGACGTGCAGGTCGCCGTCGACCGTCGAGCGCAGGTCGATGCGTTTGGCCTCAGCCTCGGTCATGGAGTGCTCGCAGGCCTCCGCGACGAGCTCGCCGACCTTCATCGTGACGGCGTCCTCGCTCAACGTGTCGGCCTGCAGGCGCGAGAGGTCGATGATCTGCTGCACGAGGCGGGTGAGCCGGTCGGCCTCGTCGGACATGCGGGACGAGAAGTGGGTCACGGCGTCGGGGTCGTCGGTCGCCTCCGACACGGCCTCGGCCAGCAGCTTGATCGCGCCGATCGGGGTCTTGAGCTCGTGGCTGACGTTGGCGACGAAGTCGCGCCGGATCATGTCGAGCCGCTGGGCCGCCGTGCGGTCCTCGGCGAGCACCAGGACGAGCCGGGACGTGAGCGGCGCGATGCGCACGTGCACCTGGAGCGGGGCAGACCGACGGATGGGGACCTCGACGTCGACCTCGCGGATCTGACCGTCACGACGCACCTGGCGAACGAGCTCGACGAGCTCCTCGGGATGCAGGTGTCCCTCCCGGACGATCCCCAGCGCGACGGCGGGTGCCGAGGCCTGGCTGACCTGGTCGTCGACGTCGACGATGACCGCCGACGACGACAGCACACGCAGGACGGCGTCCGCGCCGATCGGCACGAGGGGTTCTGGGGCGACCTCGGGCTCCTCGCGGCGCCGCTCGTCGACCCTCCAGATGAAGGTGATCACGGCACCAAGCACCAGGCCGACGGCCCCCGACAGCACCCAGGCGACTTCTGTGTCCACATCCGCGATCGTACGGTGCCGTTCACCTCGAGATCGCTTTCAGACCCCTGACATCGCGGGCCTTTCCGCACCCGTTCACGTCTCGTTCACCGGGGGTCGCTCGTCGTTCACCGCCCCGGACTAGCCTCGGGGTCATGCGTGATCTCTACTACGAGCAGCTCGACGCGATCGTCGACGACATGGTGACCCTCACGGGTTCCGTGCGTCGCGCCGTCGCTGCTGCCACTGCCGCCCTCCTCAACGCCGACGCGCCGCTCGCCGAGCAGGTCATCGACGGCGACAAGGTCATCGACGAGACCATCGAGGGCATCGAGGAGCGTGCGCTCCTGCTCCTCGCCACCCAGCAGCCGGTCGCCACCGACCTGCGCCAGCTCGTCGCCACCTTGCGCATGTTGACCGATCTCGAGCGGATGGGCGATCTCTCCGTCCACGTCGCAAAGGTCGCCCGCCTGCGCATGCCCGAGGTTGCCGTGCCGACCAGCCTGCAGCCCACGATCATGGCGATGGCCTCCGTCGCCGACCAGATGATTCACGCGGCGTCGCGCATCGTCGCCAACCGTGACCTCGTCGCAGCCGAGAAGCTCGAGGACACCGACGACGAGATGGACAAGCTCCGCAAGGAGCTGTTCCGCGTGCTGCTCGGCGACACTTGGGACCACGGCGTCGAGCCGGCGATCGACCTGGCGCTGCTTGGCCGCTACTACGAGCGCATCGGCGACCACGCGGTCTCGATGGCGCGCCGCGTCGTCTACCTCGTCACGGGCGAGGTGCCCACGCACGAGTGAGACCTTCCTGCCACCGAACGCCGAAGGGCCCCCACCACGTGGTGGGGGCCCTTCGGCGTTCGGTGGGATCTCGTCAGTGCGACGAGCCCTCCTCCTTCTCGGCGTTCTTCTGGGTCGCCTCGGCGCCGGGCGCCTTGAGGTTGCCGCCCGGATCGGCGCCCGGCGGGAGCGCGACGTCGGCGTAGACCGAGGTGCGCGTGACCGAGGGGATCGCGATCTCGACGTCGTCGGCGCCGTCGAAGCTCAGGGTCAGGGTGAAGTAGAGGCCGATGTCCTCGATGCCGGAGGTCGTGTAGACCTTGCTCGGCGACTGGCGGGCCGCATCCTCGGTCTGGCCGAGCGTGCGGGCCTGGCCGGGGGCGATCTCGAGGTCCTCGGAGTCGGTGCTGACGAGCTCGAGCTCGTTGCCGTCACCGTCAACGAGCGTGGCCGACGTCAGCCGCTGGTCGCTGTCGGTCTTGTTGACGAGCGTGGCCGACAGGGTCGCGCCACCGTTGGTGCTCACGACCAGCAGCGCGTGCAGGACCTGGACGTCGGCAGCGCGGTCGTCGGCGCCCACGGCGGCCTGGTACTGCTGGCTCGTCTGCGCGTCAAAGCTGGTGCCGCAGGCGCCGGCGGACAGCACGGCGGCCACGACAGCGGTCGCGGCGAGGGTTCGGCGGTGGCGGGGCAGACGCACGGCGAGGGCCTTTCGCGGGGGGCGGGCAACGCGGCCGATCCTAGCGAAGTCCGGCGTCCCGCCGGGCACCGACCGTCGGTGGCGGCGTGAGGCATGAAAAACGGCCAAGAACCACCTGAGTCCAGCGTGGTAAACTGGGCGTTCTAGGAAAGGTGCTTTCTCTATGACTTTTACGGTCGGCGAAACGGTTGTCTACCCGAACCACGGGGCGGCAGTGATCGAGGACATCGAGACCAGGAAGATCAAGGGAGAAGATCGGGACTACCTCGTGCTGCGCATCATCGCGCAGAACGACCTCGTCGTCCGCGTCCCCGCCTGCAACCTCGATCTCGTGGGTGTGCGTGACGTGGTCGATGCCGACGGCCTCGAGAAGGTCTTCAGCGTCCTGCGTGCCGAGCACGTCGAGGAGCCGACCAACTGGTCGCGCCGCTACAAGGCCAACCTCGAGAAGCTGCACTCGGGCGACGTCATGAAGGTCTCCGAGGTCGTGCGCGACCTCTGGCGCCGCGGCAACGACCGCGGTCTGTCGGCCGGTGAGAAGCGCATGCTCGCGAAGGCCCGCCAGATCCTGGTGTCCGAGCTCGCGCTCGCTGAGAACACCAACGAGGACAAGGCCGAGGCCCGCCTCGACGAGGTCCTCGCCAGCTGAGGTCTCGCTCCATCTCGTTCGAACGGCCGCACCTTCGGGTGCGGCCGTTCGGCGTTTGACGGGGGAGGTCAGGCCTGCGTCAGCAGGGCGGTCGCGATTGCGGCCACGCCCTCGCCGCGGCCGGTGAGGCCGAGTCCGTCGGTCGTGGTGCCGGAGACGCTGACCGGGGCACCGATCGCCTGACCGAGCACGGCCTGGGCCTCGTCGCGGCGCGTGCCGACACGGGGCTCGTTGCCGATGACCTGCACCGCGACGTTCGCGATCTCGAATCCGGCGGCCCGGACCCGGCCGGCGGTCTCCTGCAGGAACTCGACGCCCGAGGCACCGGAGCGTCGCGGGTCGTCGACCCCGAAGACCGAGCCGATGTCACCGAGCGTCGCGGCGCTCAGCAGTGCATCGACCATCGCGTGGGCCGCGCAGTCGCCGTCGGAGTGCCCATCGAGCCCGCGAGCGGCGTCCGGCCAGTGCAGTCCGGCGACCCAGAGCGGACGGCCCTCGACGAGTCGGTGCACGTCGGTGCCGATGCCGGTTCTCATGCCCCGATCATGCCGCACCGGGCCCCTGTCTCGCCGTGGCCGAGACGTCGGCCGCGGGCCGATACCCTTGAGCGGTGACCCTGCGCCTCCATGACTCTGCGACCCGGGAGATCTCCGACTTCGTGCCGGTGGTCCCCGGACACGTGAGCATCTATCACTGCGGCCTCACGGTGCAGGGCCCGCCGCACCTGGGCCACATCCGCAAGGAGGTCGTGTTCGACGTCCTGCGGCGGTGGCTGGAGCGCGCGGGGTACGAGGTCACGATCATCGCGAACGTCACCGACGTCGACGACAAGATCATCGCGAAGGGTGCCGAGCAGGGTCGGCCCTGGTACGCCGTCGCGTACGAGAACGAGCGAGCGCTGCACGCGGCGTACGAGGTGCTGGGCTGCACGCCCCCCACGTACGAGCCACGCGCCACGGGGCACGTGCCCGAGATGATCGAGATGATGCAGACGCTGATCGAGCGCGGTCACGCCTACGCCGCCGACGACGGTTCGGGCGACGTGTACTTCGACGTCCGGTCCTGGCCGGCCTACGGCGAGCTCAGCAACCAGAAGGTCGACGACATGCAGGCCGCGGAGGACGCGCCGCCGGAGGGCAAGCGCGATCCGCGTGACTTCGCCCTGTGGAAGGGCAGCAAGCCCGGCGAGCCCGAGACCGCCAGCTGGCCCACGCCCTGGGGGCGCGGTCGTCCGGGCTGGCACTTGGAGTGCTCGGCGATGGCCGCGAAGTACCTCGGCCACGAGTTCGACATCCACGGCGGTGGGCTCGACCTGCGCTTCCCGCACCACGAGAACGAGCTCGCCCAGTCGTCGGCGGCCGGTCAGGCCTTCGCGCGGCGCTGGATGCACAACGCGATGCTCAACCTCGGCGGCGCCAAGATGTCCAAGAGCGTCGGCAACACGCTCTCGGTCAGCGAGGTCGTCAAGCGCTTTCCGGCCATCGCGGTGCGGTACTACCTGCTCTCGGCGCACTACCGCTCGGTCATCGAGTACTCCGAGGAGGCGCTCGGCGAGACTGCCGTGGCGTTCGACCGGATCGCCGGCTTCGTGACCCGCGCGGCCGAGCTGGTCGGCCCGGGGGAGCCGGGCAACGTCCCGGCCGACTTCGTGTCGGCGATGGACGACGACCTCGCCGTGCCGGCGGCCCTGGCCGTGCTGAACGGTGTGGTCACCCGCGGCAATGGCCAGCTCTCCACCGGGGGACCAGAGCTTGCGGCCACGCTTGCCGAGGTGCGAGCCATGCTCGACGTGCTCGGGGTCGACCCCCTCTCGCCGGTCTGGGCCGCGCGCGACGACGCCTCGGGCGCCGACGCCGCGCTCGACAGCCTGATCGGCACTCTGTTGGACCAGCGCGCGACCGCGCGCGCTGACAAGGACTTCGCGGCAGCCGACCGGGTGCGCGATCAGCTCACGGCCGCCGGGATCGAGATCGAGGACACGCCACACGGCCCTCGGTGGACGGTGAAGGGACAGTAATGCCAGGGAACAGCCAGCGCCGAGGCGCCATCAAGAAGTCCGGCAAGGGCAACCCCACCGCCGGGTCGGGCGGCCGTCGTCGTCAGGGCCTGGAAGGCAAGGGTCCGACGCCGCGTGCCGAGGAGCGCCCCAACCACAAGGCCTACAAGATGGCGCGGGCCACCGACAAGCGCCAGGCGGCCAAGCCGAAGCGCAAGGGCAGCGACGGCGGCCCCGAGTGGGTCGCGGGTCGCAACTCGGTCGTCGAGCTCCTGCGCGCCAAGGTGCCCGTGTCGGGTCTCTACATCGGCGAGGGCATCGAGCGCGACGAGCGGTTGCGCGAGATCTTCCGCCTGTCGTCGGAGCACCACGTGCCGATGCTCGAGATCACGCGCAACGAGCTCGACCGTCTGACGTCCGGTGCCGTGCACCAGGGCATCGCGGCCAAGCTCAACGCGTACGAGTACGCGCACCCCGACGACCTGCTCGACCTGGCCGCCGAGCGCGGCGAGGACCCGCTCATCGTCGTGCTCGACGGCGTCACGGACCCCCGCAACCTGGGTGCCGTCGTCCGCTCGGCGTCGGGCTTCGGTGCCCACGGCGTCGTGATCCCCGAGCGCCGTTCGGCGCAGATGACGGCCTCGGCGTGGAAGACGTCAGCCGGTGCCGCCGCTCGCGTCCGGGTGGCGCGCGCGACCAACCTCACGCGCCAGATCAAGGCGTACCAGGAGGCGGGTGTCATGGTCATCGGCCTCGCGGCCGACGGCGACGTCTCGCTGCCCGACCTCGAGCTCGACGACGGGCCCCTCGTGGTCGTGATCGGCAGCGAGGGCAAGGGCATTACGCGCCTCGTGGCAGAGAACTGCGACCAGCTCGTCAGCATCCCGATGGCCTCCGACCTGGAGTCCCTCAACGCCGGCGTCGCCGCCGGCATCGCGCTGTACGCGATCTCGCAGCAGCGCTGACACTGCCTCGCCGCGCGGAGGCAGCCCGCCGCGGCGAGGATGGGGGCATGACCTGGTTCGAGGCACGCAGGACCTCCGAGGCCGTCGTCACGGCGGATCGCCGCGCGGTGTGGGACGCGCTCGTCGACCCTGACGCGATCGCGTCGATGACCCCGCTCGTGGAGCGGATCGAGGCCGTCGGCGACCACTGGCACTGGCAGCTCCAGAACGTGCCGGGCCTGGGCGTGAGCCTCGCGCCGGCGTTCACCGTGCGGTTCGAGACCGACGAGCCGCAGCGGATCGAGTTCGTCCACGACCCGCCGGACGGCCGGCGCGAGCGTGCCGGGGTCGACGGCGTGTACCTCCTCGCAGAGGTCCCCGAGGGGACGCACCTGAAGATCGACCTCGGGGTGCGGGTCGACCTGCCCCTGCCGCGGCTGGCTCGGCCCGCCGTCGCGACGACCATGCAGGGCGTGCTCGCGTCGATGGGCAAGGGGTTCTCGTCGGCCCTGCTCGATCGACTCGGGGCGGAGCAGCTCGACGCCTGAGCATGCCGGAGAATGAATTTGACAATCGTTCTCATGAACTGATGAAGTGTCGCCCCATGACCACTTCCTCATCGCGTTCTCCCCTTCTTCGCCATCGACACGCGGCCGTGCTCGGCGCCCTGGCGCTCGGCCTGGCCGCCTGCGGCTCGGACACCGACACCTCCGACGACTCGGCAGCGGCCACCGAGCCCGTCGAGGTCGATCAGGCCACGCCGCGCCTCGTCGTCGCCTACGAGGACCACGTCGAGGTCTTCGACGCCGCCACGATCGAGTCCGAGGGCACGATCGCCACGGACTCGGCTCCCTACGTGCAGACCGCCGCCGACGGCCGCCACGTCTTCACGCTGGCGCACCGGGACGAGAAGATCGGCCTGATCGACGCGGGCACCTGGGTCGAGGCCCACGGCGACCACGGCCACTTCTTCACGACCGACCCGAGCGAGACGGCCCTCGAGCTCGACCACCTGTCGTACCACGCGGTCAGCGACGACGAGCGCAGCGTGATCTGGTTCGACGACCAGGGCTCGTTCGGCGTGCTCGACCATGACGAGCTCGAGGGCGGCACGGTCGAGCCGCAGCTCTTCGAGGTCGGCGATCCCCACCACGGCGTCGCGGTCCCGACCCATGACGGCGGGTTCCTCGCGTCGGTCGCGGTCGACGGCGAGGCCACCGGCGTGGCGGTGCTCGACGCGAAGGGCACC
>JAHEXN010000172.1 GCA_023252095.1 Actinomycetes bacterium
CACACAAACTCTCTCGCGAGCGGTACGTGAGCCGCGAGCGTGGATAGGGTCGGAGCATGGTGACGCTGGCGGACCTGCAGGTGGCGCGGCTCGGGACGTGCACGGTGCCGTCTCCCCTCGCGTCGTACGTCGGCGGGCGCGCCACGAACCAGTACTACGTCGGCGAGGACGACCGCATCCTGTTCGACGACACGGTCGAGCTCGTGCGCGCCCGCGGTCTGCCGCTCGACGAGATGCCGTCGTTCGAGACGGGCGGGCCACGCGCCGAGATCTTCTTCGAGCCCGGCCGGACCCGCGTCGGCATCGTGACGTGCGGCGGCCTGTGCCCCGGGCTCAACGACGTCATCCGCGCGCTCGTCCTGGAGCTGCACGAGCACTACGGCGTGACCGACGTGACCGGCTTCCGCAACGGGTTCGCGGGCCTCGTGCCCGAGCTGGGCCTCAGCCCGATCCACCTCACGCCCGAGTTCGTGCAGACGATCCACGAGCGCGGCGGCACGGTTCTCGGCTCGTCCCGTGGCGCGCAGGACATCGGCGTCATGGTCGACACCCTGCAGCGGCGCCGGATCGACATCCTCTTCGTGATCGGCGGCGACGGCTCGCTGCACGGCGCGCACCGCATCGCGCAGGAGGCGCTCGCCCGCGACGCGGGCATCGCGGTCGTGGGCGTGCCGAAGACGATCGACAACGACATCCCACACATCGGCCAGAGCTTCGGCTTCCAGACCGCCTACTCACGCGCCGCCCAGTCGATCAAGGCCGCCAAGATCGAGGCCGAGGCGGCGATCAACGGCATCGGCATCGTCAAGGTCATGGGCCGGCACGCGGGCTTCATCGCCTGCTACTCCGCGATCGCCAACCACGACGCCGACTTCGTGCTGATCCCCGAGGTGCCGTTCGACCTCGACGGCGACAACGGTCTGCTCGCGCACATCCGCCGCACGGTCGAGGCCCAGGGTCACGCGGTCCTGGTCGTCGCGGAGGGCGCCGGCCAGGAGCACCTGCCCGACGCCGAGACCACCGACGCGTCCGGCAACAAGAAGCTCGCCGACATCGGCCGGCTCCTGCGCGAGCGCATCGGCGACGACTTCGAGGCCCGCGGCGAGGAAGCCCTGTTCCGCTACTTCGACCCGGGCTACTTCATCCGGTCGGTCCCGGCCGATCCCGCCGACTCGGTCTACTGCGCCCGCCTCGCGCAGACCGCGGTGCACGCGGGCATGGCCGGCCGCACCGACCTGGTCGTCGGCCGCCGACGCCACCGCTTCGTGCACGTGCCGATCGCCTACGTCACGCACCGCACCCACGGCGTCTCCCCCGACGGCGACCTCTGGCTCAGCGTGCTCGAGTCGACCTCGCAGCCGCACGACATGACCTGAGCCCCCACCACCGGTGGTTCCGTACGGGCCCGTCGAGCACCTCATATTCACGGAACGGTCACCTCGTCCACGATGCGAGACCTGCCGGCGATCTTCGCTCCACGTGTCACTGTCGAGGTAGACCTTGAATCACCGAGCCCCACAGGAGCCTTCATGAGCGAGAACTGGTCGTTCGAGACCAAGCAGATCCACGCCGGCCAGGTGCCGGACCCCACGACCGGTGCGCGCGCGCTGCCGATCTACCAGACGACGTCGTTCCAGTTCCGCGACACCGACCACGCCGCCGCGCTGTTCAGCCTCGCCGAGCCGGGCAACATCTACACGCGCATCATCAACCCGACCCAGTCGGTCGTGGAAGAGCGCCTCGCGGCTCTCGAGGGCGGCGTGGGCGCGCTGCTGTTCGCCTCGGGCCAGGCCGCCACGACCGGTGCGCTGACCAACGTGGCCGAGGCCGGCGACCACATCGTCGCGTCGGCCAGCCTCTACGGCGGCACCGACAGCCTGCTGCGCCACACGTTCCCGAAGCTCGGCATCACCGTCACGTTCGTCGAGGACAACAACAACCCCGACGCCTGGCGCGCGGCCGTGCAGGACAACACCAAGGCGTTCTTCGGCGAGACCGTCGGCAACCCCAAGGGCGACATCCTCGACCTCGAGGCCATCTCGGCCGTCGCGAAGGAGACGGGCGTCCCGTTCATCGTCGACAACACCGTCGCCACGCCGTTCCTGCTCAACCCGCTCAAGCACGGCGTCGACACCGTGGTGCACTCGGCCACGAAGTACATCGGTGGTCACGGCACTGCGATCGCCGGCGTCGTGATCGACGGCGGCACGTTCGACTACGGCGCCCACGGCGACAAGTTCCCCGGCTTCACGACGGCCGACCCGAGCTACCACGGCCTGGTCTTCGCCGAGGCCCTCGGACCGGCGGCCTACATCGCCAAGCTGCGCGTGCAGTACCTGCGCAACATCGGTGCCGCGATCGCCCCGTTCAACGCCTTCCTGCTGGCCCAGGGCCTCGAGACCCTGAGCCTGCGCCTGGAGCGCCACATCGAGAACACCCGCAAGGTCGCGGAGTGGCTCGAGGCGCGCGAGGACGTCACGAAGGTGACGTGGGCCAGCCTGCCCAGCAGCCCGTACAAGGCCCTGGCCGACAAGTACACGCCCAAGGGCTCGGGTGCCGTGCTGACGTTCGAGCTCCCGGGTGGCCTGGAGGCCGGCAAGGCCTTCATCGACTCCCTCGAGCTGTTCAGCCACGTCGCCAACATCGGCGACGTGCGCTCGCTGGCGATCCACCCGGCCAGCACGACCCACTCGCAGGGCTCGCCCGAGGAGCACGCCGCCACCGGCGTGACCCCCGGCCTGATCCGCCTGGCGGTCGGCCTCGAGGGCATCGACGACATCCTCGCCGATCTCGACGCAGGACTGCGCGCGGCCAAGTGACCTCACGCCCGACCCTGGATCTCCCTCTCGTCACCGGTGCGTGGCGGGAGCGAGATCCTGTCGGTGCCCGGAAGTTCGTCGACCTCGACCGCGTGGTCCTGGAGTCCGGCGACCAGCTGCCGGCGGTGCGGGTGGCGTACGAGACGTGGGGCACCTTCACGGGTGACAACGCGGTGCTCGTCGAGCACGCGCTCACGGGCGACGCGCACGTCGTCGGTCCGGTCGGGCCGGGCCAGCCCTCCCCTGGTTGGTGGGACGATCTCGTCGGGCCCGGCCGACCGATCGACACCGACCGCTGGTTCGTCGTGGCCACCAACATCCTCGGCGGGTGTCAGGGCACCACGGGCCCGGCGAGCACGGCGCCGGACGGACAACCGTGGGGCAGTCGCTTCCCGGCGCTCACGGTGCGTGACCAGGTCACCGCGGAGATCGCTGTCGCCGACGCTCTCGGCATCGACCGCTGGCAGGCCGTGATCGGCGGCTCGGCCGGCGGCATGCGCGCGCTCGAGTGGGCCATCGCGGTGCCTGACCGGGTCGCGCGCCTGTTCCTGCTCGCGACGTCGCCCTGGGCCTCGGCCGAGCAGATCGCGTACTCCTCGACGCAGCAGGCCGCCATCACCAGCGATCCCGACTTCCTCGGCGGTGACTACTACGGCGCCTCACGGGGCCCGGTCGCCGGACTCGCGCTCGCCCGCCGCATCGCCCACATCGCGTACCGCAGCGAGCCCGAGCTCGCGCAGCGCTTCGGACGCGAGGTCCAGGAGGACGGCCGGTTCGCCGTGGCCTCCTACCTCGAGCACCACGGCACCAAGCTCGTGCGGCGCTTCGACGCCAACTCGTACCTCGTGCTCACCAGCGCGATGGACACCCACGACGTCGGACGCGGGCGAGGCGGCGTCGAGCAGGCCCTCGCCCGCATCACGGCGCGCACGATCGTGGCCGGCATCGACTCCGATCGGCTCTACCCGCTGGGCCAGCAGCAAGTCCTCGCCGAGGGCATCCCCCGCGCCAAGGAGCTCGCGGTCGTCAACTCCCTGCACGGCCACGACGGCTTCCTCGTCGAGTTCGCCCAGGTCGGGGCACTGGCGACGCAGCTGCTCCACTAGTCCCCGTTCCGCTCGCGAGAGAGTTTGTGTGTACACAGGAGAGACTTTGTTTGCTCCTGACCACCAACAAACTCTCTCCTGACCACCAACAAAGTCTCTCGCGAGCGGCACCCGGCTAGAAGCCGACGGCGGCGATGAGGGACTCCAGGTGGAGGTCGAAGAAGGCTGCGGGGTCGGTCAGGGTGTCGGGGCCGTACTGGTCGAAGACCTCGAACGACACGGCGCCGACGAGGGCCGACCACAGCCCGAGCCCCTTCGCGACGGATGGGCCGGGGGCCGTGAGGCCGAACTCCTCGCGGATCCGATCCATGTCGCGCCGCACCGTCCGCGGCACCGAGCCCTCTGGGGTCGTCAGGTCGCCGGCGAGCCACGCCTCCTCCAGGAGCTGGACCAGCACCGCCGGGACACGCGTGCCCGGCTCGACCGTGCGCTCAGCAGGGGCCGCGTAGCCCGGCACGGGCGTGCCGAACAACAGCGCGAAGCGCGAGGGCTCACGCAGTGACCACGCGCGAAATGCCTGACACGCGAGCAGCACGCGGGCCCGCGGCGAGCGGCGCGAGGCGGCGGCCACCGCGTCCTCGACAGCGGCGCCGAGCTCGTCGTACGCGTCCACGATCAGCAGCGTCAGCAGCTCGTCACGGTCCTTGACGTAGCGGTAGATCGCCGACGACACGATGCCCAGCTCACGTGCGACGGCCCGCAGCGAGAGCTCGGCCGGAGTCACGCTTGCGAGCTGCTCGCGACCGAGGCGGACGATGTCGTCCATCGTCTGCCGACGGGCACGCTGGCGGGGTGTCTCCATGTCGCCACGGTAGACGGATGAGAGCCTCCGTGCCAAATGTGAGCAGTGCTCTTGTTTTCCGTCCTCGCCTGACCCATACTCAAAACGAGAGCACCGCTCACATCAACCAGGAGTAGTCATGAATCACCTCGTCATCGGAGCCGGCCAGATCGGCCCCCACGTCGCCCGTCGCCTCGCCGAGGCGGGCGAGACCGTCACCGTCGCGACCCGCTCCGGCCGCGGACCCGCCGACCTCGCGAACGTCTCGCTCGACGCCACCGATGGCCCCGCCCTTCAGGCCGCACTCGAGGGCGTCGACGTCCTGTACCTCTGCCTGCACGCCTCGGCCTACCGCGACGACGCGTGGCGCCGGGAGCTGCCGCCGCTCGAGCGCACCGTGCTCGCTGCGGCCGAGACCACCGGCACGACGGTGGTCTTTCCCGAGAGCCTCTACGCCTTCGACGCTTCCACGCCGATCAGCGCAACGAGCCGCGTCGCCCCGCGCAGCCCGCTGGGCCAGGTGCGGAAGACCCTGCTGGAGCAGCGCGCGGCGTCACCGGCCGCGACGGTCAGCGTCGTCGCCGGCGACTTCATCGGACCCGGTGTCGGCCAGTCGCACGCCGGTCCGCGCATGTGGGAGCCGACGCTCGCGGGCAAGACCGTCCGCCCGGTCGGCAGCGTCGACACCGTCCACGCCTGGACCTACCTGCCCGACCTCGCGGCCACGATGGTCGCCGCGGGCGCGCGCCCCAGCGAGCCGATCGTGATCGCGCCCGCGATCCACGCGACCCAGCGCGAGCTGGTCGAGGCCTACGCCGCTGCCGGCGGAGTCGACGTCCCGCGTGTCAGCCCGGTCCCGATGTGGGTCATGCGCGCGGCGGGCGCGATCCACCGGGAGACCCGCACGATCGCGCAGACCGGCTACCTCTTCACGCAGCCGCTGCGCATGGACTTCACCGCGACCCGCGACGAGCTCGGGATCGACGCCACCCCGCTCGACGTCGTCGCCAAGGCCACCGTGTCGGCGTGATCTTGCCGCGGATTCACGATCGCTCGTAGGGTCACTGCAACGAACGACGAATTCCGGGGGGAACACCATGCGCGCACCGCAGCACGACTCGATCGCCATCACGTCGCCACCGGAGGCCGTGTTCGACGCGGCTCTCGGCGTGGCCCAGAACACCAAGAACCTGCGGATCCTCGCCGTGCACACCGGCGGCCGCAAGCTGGTCGTGCGCGAGGCACCGAAGATGTCGAACCCGAAGTTCATCAACGTCTGGGTGGAGGGCGAGGGGTCGCAGGCCCAGCTGAACCTCGTGGTCGGCACCGATCCCCGCACTCCGAAGGCGCTCCTGGACGGCCGGGCCAACGGCAAGGCGCTGAAGAGCTTCGCCGAGCGCGTGCAGGCCGCCCTCGACGGCAGTGCCCCGGCCCCGTCGACTCCGGTGGCCGACCACTACCTGCAGAAGAAGACCGAGGTGGTGTGGGCGGACCCGGACCAGGATCCACAGATCGAGCTCGACGGCAACATCGTCGCGATCATGCTCGCCCGCTGACCCGGGAGGCTCTGGCCACGTTCATCACCCGCTGGTTGAGGTGCGAGGAGCCTCGGCGGCTGGGGCGGGTCGCCCCCTCAGACGAGGCGGCGGGCGATGCCGCGGGGGGCGTGCTTGAGCACCTGGCCGAGCGGCACCCACGGCCAGCCGGGCACTGCGGCGTCGTCGACCTCCTTGTCGATGGCCTTGACCATCGACCGGACGCCCGTCGCGGTGTCGACCATGAGCTTCTGCTCCTGCTCGACCTTCTCGTTCATCTCCGAGGCGATGTAGCCGGGGTAGATCGTCGAGACCGCGATGTCGAGGCCCTTGCGACCCACGAGGTCCATGCGGATGCCCTCGGCGACGTGGGCGACCGCGGCCTTGGTGGCGGCGTAGGTCGTCATCGAACCGGGCATGCCGCGCATCGCCGAGACGCTCGAGATCAGCACGAGGTGGCCGGCCTTGCGCTCGTAGAAGTGCTGCATCGCCGCCTCTGCCTGGGCGAGCGCCGCGATGAAGTTGGTCTCGGCGGTCTCCTTGTTGGCCTGGAACTTGCCGCTGCCGATGCGACCGCCCTTGCCGAGCCCCGCGTTGACGATGACGCGGTCCAGGCCACCGAGCTCGGCGATCGCCGCCGAGAAGACCGCGAACACCTGGTCGTGGTCGTTGACGTCGAGCGCGTGCACCGAGACCTGCACGTCAGGATGCGCGGCCACGATCTCGTCGCGCAGCTCCTCGAGCCGGTCGGTGCGGCGCGCAGTGATCGCGAGGTGGTGGCCCTTCGCCGCGAACTGGCGAGCCATCTCGGCGCCGAGCCCCGAGCTGGCTCCGGTGATCAGGATGTTGCGACGCACGTCAGGCCTTCCCGCTCGACTTCGCGGCCAGGCGCGCGGCCGCCTTGAACATCATGCGGTCGTACACCGGCCGCGCCACGCGCTTCGCGTGGTACGCCATGACCGCGTCACGGTCGGGGAGGATCAGGTAGGTCCCACGCCCGACCTGCTTGAGCACCTCGCGCGCCACGCCGTCGGCGGTGCGGCTGGACCCGTTGATGAGCTTGGAGGCGGCCCGGAGAGCGGCCTCGTCCTTGCCGCGCATCGAGCTGCCGAGGTTGGTCTTGAAGAACGTCGGGCACACGACGCTGACCTTGATGGCATACGGATTGAGCTCGTGGCGCAGGGTCTCGCTCAGCGCGACGACCGCGGCCTTGACCGAGTTGTACTCGCTCATCGACGGCGCGTGCACGAGGCCCGCGGCCGAGGCGATGTTGACGATGTGGCCCGCCCCCTGCTCCTTGAGCAGCGGCACGAACCGGCGGCAGCCGCGCACGGTGCCGAGCAGGTTGATGT